>CAZRJS010000001.1:0-11059 GCA_964600565.1 Candidatus Woesearchaeota archaeon
TACAAGAAAATTTTGTTGAATTTTTAAGATTTTCTGGACAGAAAACTTCAATCAAAAGCAACAGTAAGAAGTTTTCTGTATCCAAAAAAATCAGTTGTATAATTATAAGCCCCAGCATTTAAAAAAACAATTTTATCTCCTATCTTAGGATTCTTCAATTTAACCTTGTATCTAAAAATATCATCTCTTGTGGGAGAATTTCCTTTAACTAAGTAAAAATCTCCTTTTTCAGAATCATTTAATTCTGATTCAATTAACATTTTTGTTCCAGTTAAAACACTATCAAGGGCACAATTGTAAATTGTTGTATTAATAGTTATATTTTTATCTTGAATTTGAATAATTTCTGTTTCAAGTTTAATGCAAGGGGCTGCAAAAAATCTTCCCGGTTCTATGTAAGTTTCAACCTCATATTTTTCAAGAAAATTTTTTGCTTCATTAATCTTCTGAAGAATATATGAAAAAACCTTAGAAGTATAACTCCTATATTTTACGGGTATACCTCCCCCAAGATTTAGGATATTAATCCTTTGTAAAGTTTCTTCAGTTAAAGAATCTCTTAATTCTTCTTTTATCTGCCACTCATTTATATTTTGTGATTTTCTATGAATATGAATTCCTAAATCAACAATTAAGGGATTACCACTAATCTGAGAAATAATTTCATTTACCTTTTTTGAGAACATCCCATAAACAAAATATTTTCCTGAACCAATTCTATGTTCTTGAAATTTCATCCTTAATAAAAGATTAATTTTTATATTTTCAATTTCAATAATATCAAGAAGTTTCCTCAAATCTACTTCATTATCTATAACAAAATTTCTTATATCTTCATTTATTATCTCTTTTAACTCTTCTGCAGACTCTGCTTGAGTAAAAAACCAAATCCGGGATTTATCCCTAATTTTCTTTATCTCTTCCTTAGAATGAATTGAAAAATCCACTTTAGAAATTTCCTGTAATAAATCTCCTACTTGATGATTTGTTTTGTAAGAATAAGATATCTTCAGGTTTTGCTTTTCAAGAATATCAACTTGTTCAAGAAGTTTTCTCTTTGACAGAATAAACTTAGCTTTATTCATTTTTCCAGTAATCCCCTGTTTTCTAATTCATCTAAAACACTACACATTATTAAAGGAAAGGTAATTGTGACATCTCCATTAACTGTTGCTGCTTCTGCATCATCTTTTAATTTTCCCCAAGATTTTGCCTCCTGAGTTGTAGCCCCACTCATAGAACCTGAACTTGCATGAGAAGTTGTGAGATACACAGCATAATCAAATCCTCCAGATAATAATGCTGAAAAAATAGCATAATGTTTTGAAATACTCCCTCCTAAAGAAATCAATCCTTTTCTATCATCAAAACTTAAATTAGTTATAATCTTCTCCATATCCATTATTGAATCTACAATAAAATCAGGGTGTTTTTGCTGAAACATAAATAATTGAAATCCGAAAGAAGAATCAACAATTCCAGGGCAATAAATAGGTATATTATTTTTTGCAGCCTGATACAATATTGAATTTTTATCATTTAATTTTAAACCAATTTCCCTGAGTAATTCAGAAGGAGAGATTCTCTTTTGTTTTTTATAAACAGAATCAAGAATTTCCATAATTGAATCCTCAAACTTCATATAGCTCTCATTTCTTATTAATAAATTTCCAACCCTATTCTCTCCTCTTTCATACATAGCAATATCATCAGCATAAAAATTAGAAATTTCAAAACTCTCTCCAAAAGATTTCATAATATCTTCCTCAATGCTTCCTGAAGTTGTTATCAAAATATTAGGAATCTTAAGTTTACATAATTGGGCAAAAAAACCCCTTAAACCAGATGTAACCATATTAGAAGTAAATGTTAAAAAAACTACTGCCTGAGAAGATTTCATTTTTAAAATAACATTTTCAGCTTCTTTTAATTCAGTAGCTTGATAACCTAAAGAGCCAAAACTATTAACACATTCTTTAATTGTCATATTCGGTTTCCAAAAAAAATCCTTCACTTTTTTCATTTTAATAATATAAAACAAGGTGTATTCACTAATAGAATTATAAAATAGGAATTGCTAAAATTTTATTAAATATCCCCAATCTCATAAAAATTTTATAAAAACAATATTTTTAAAACTATGGGTAATAAATCAGAGAAGAAAAGATTATAAAAATAAGTTTTAAAAACAAAAATTCCTAAACAAAATTATTTAATTTGCAATTTAAAGAATCTTTTATCATCAATAATATCCCTTAATGAGTCAACATAACAAGAAGGATTCTTCTCAATATCTTTTTTTAATTCCTCTGAATAAACCCATTTTAAATCAGCAACCTCTTCCCTTTGAATTTCAAATTCATCAAGTTTCTTATCTATTTTTAAAATAAACCATTGTGTAAAATGATTAAATTCCCCCCTAGTTCTTGTCTTAATTAATTTAGTAAAATTATTTAATTTTAATCCAATCTCTTCTTCAGTTTCTTTAATTATATTCTGCTCATAAGTTTCTCCCTCTTCAACTGTTCCAGCAACAGAAGGACCCCATTTTAAAGGATGATGGACTTTATTTTTTGCTCTCTGTGCTAATAAAACCTCTCCTTTAGAATTTATTAACCATAAAACTGAAACCCTATAAATATCTTTATCATTCAAATTATTAAATTTCTTAAAATTGATAATCTTATCATTTTCGTCAACTATCATTATCTTGCAATCTTTCATAAAAATTAAACATTTCCCTTTTTTTCAGAAACCCTTTGGTATTTTTAAGAGTTTCTGAACCAGAAGATAAAGGACAATTACGCAGTAATTGTCTGCTGTCTAAAAACAGCAGTTTATCCTTGTTTTCTATATAAAACTAATGAATATATCTAATACACCACAAAAATCTTTTTAAATAAAAAAATCATAAATTATTACAATGAATAAATGGTTAGAAGTATTAGCTGGATTAATACTACTTTTAGTTGCAATTTATATCTGGGGTATTGATTTAATCGGGTTTGGTCAATCAGCAATAACTGTCCTTAAAGGAGGTTTAATCTGGTTTGCAATAATGATTGGATTAATACTATTAATTCTAGGAATCACGGAATTAAAAGAATAAAAAATAAATAGATTATTAAGAAATATAAGCAATTAAAAACCCTTCAATAATAGCTGCTAAAATTAACAAAGGAGTTATAATCAGTAAAAAAACAACTAAAGACTTTACAAAATTTTCTTTTAAAAATTTCTTTTTATTTTTATGGAAGATAAAACTTCCTAATTTAACTCCTAATCCTAAAGAAATAAAAATAGCCGGAAGTTCAAAAATCCCATGAGGCAAAAGACTTAGCAAAGATAAAAACCCCTCTTTAGAAAAAGCTAAAGATAAAACAAAACCAAGAACATATCCATTAAAAACTGCTCCAATAAAAGAGAAAATCCCAAAAAAAACTCCTGAAATTATTCCAATAAAAGAACTTTGCAGATTATTAAAAAGAATAAATTTAATTAAATTAAAATTACTAATTCCCTCAATTTTCTCAACTAATCCACTTAAAATTTCTAAAATTTTTTGCTCTAAAAATTCAGGGACAGGAAAGAAAAAACCAATTAAAGCAAAGAAAAAAAACACAACAATAATCCAGTAAATAAAAGTCTTGGAACTCTTTATGTAATTAAAACTTTTCAAAAAAAGTTTATTATCCTTTGATAATAACTGCACTACTATTCCTAAATAAATTAATAAATAACTAGAAAAACAAAAATAAGAAACAATTTCAACTGGCCCAATTATTAATTTAAAAAACAAAGCAAATAAAAATAATATTAGTCCAAAAATTAATATGAAAAATCCTTTATTCAATTTAAAATTATAAATTTTTTTTCTTTTTTTATTATCTCTCTCTTTTTTCTTCATTTTATCTAAAGATTCTATTTATTCTTGTTGTTTTATTTGGAAATTTATTTTTTAGATAAAAACCATAAAATAAACCTGCAACCAGTCCCCCTAAATGAGCAGTATTTCCAACTGGAAGACTTTTCCCCCCAAAAACAAGGGGAGCAAGTGAAATTAACCACAAAACAAAAAGCAAACCCGGACCAGCATATTTCATTTTAATAGGAATTGGAATAAACATAACAAAAACTGGAAGGTTAGGAGTAATTATAACTAATAAACCAACTAAACCAAATAAAGCTCCAGAAGCCCCAACAGCAAAGGTATTAAAATCATTTTGATAGATTAAACTAATTAAAACAAAAAATAAACCTGCAAAAAATCCAGAAATTAAATAAAAATACAAATATCTTTTGGAACCTAATATTTTTTGGACTAAAGAACCAAGAAAAAATAATGAAAACATATTTACAAATAAATGCCAAAAACCTCCATGCATAAACATACTTGTTAAAAAAGTCCAGAGATATTTCCCCTGAACAATATTAGAAGGTTTTATAGCGACAGCATCTACAGAAAAAACATTTGTAACAAATAAAATACTAAAAATAAAAAAAGCTATAATATTAATTAAAATTAAAATTGTATTTATACTAAGTGAACTTAAAAAAAAATTTTTCTTCCTAGGATAAAATTTATAAGCAGGCATCTTATTTTTCCTTTATTTTTTTCTTTTCAGAAATCTTTTTCAATTTTTTACCTGGAATTTCTTCCTTAGACAACTTTATCTTAGATTTTTTATCTTTAGAACCTTTTTTCAATTTTTTATCTGGAATTTCTTCCTTAGATAACTTTATCTTAGATTTTTTCTCTTTAGAAACTTTTTTCAATTTTTTACCTGGAATTTCTTCCTTAGATAACTTTATCTTAGATTTTTTCTCTTTAGAAACTTTTTTCAATTTTTTACCTGGAATTTCTTCCTTAGATAACTTTATCTTAGATTTTTTCTTTAAATCTTTCTGTAATTCTTTCTTTTTAGCAATAAGCTTTAATTCTTTATCTTTCTCTTTTTCTATCTTCACTTTTTCTTTTTCAATTTCAATATTAATTTCAGAAATTTCTTTTTCAAGATTATTTAAATTTTTTTTAAACTTTTTTAAAAGCTCGGTATTATCTTTTATTTTAAAAACATCTCCACATTCATTGCATGTGAAATCATAGAGCAATGCATTTGTTTCATTTAATTCAATATTGCATCTTTCACAAAAATAAAAAACTCTTGATTCTCTATTTTTTATTTGATTTTTAAATTGTTCAGATCTTTTAAGATCAATATTCTTTAAAAATTCAAGATTCTTTAAAATATCAAATTTCCAAAAATAGGTATACCATCCTTTTTTCTTATCTTTTTTTCTTATAGAAAGAACAAGCCCTTTATTAGCTAAACGATATAAAATATTTCTAGTTTGATTAATAGTTAAATCCATCTTTTTGGCAAGGATAAATTCATTAACATACTTTTTACTCAATAATAAATTTGAGATTTCTTCAGCATTTTTTCCAACTACAATACCCACAACATCACATAGGAATTTTGATAACATAAATCACTTAAATGTGGTCCAAATAAATACCTTTCGGTATTAAATACAAAAAAAAATATAAACATTTTTAAACCCCACCTGATTATATATATTATAAAATCTATATTAAAGATAATAAAAGAGGAAAAGATGTCTTTGTTTAATAAAAAAGAGAAAAATAAGGAGGAAATAAATTCTGAAATGCCAGAGTTACCAAAACTACCTGAGCTAACAAAATTATTTCCTGAAGAAGAAAAAGATTCTAACAATTTACCTAGTTTTCCAAAAAATTCACTGGGTGAAGAATTTTCAAGAAACACTATAAAAAATGCAATTTCTGGAGAAAAAGAAAATAAAAAAAATTTTGAAGATAATTTTGAAGGTGAGAATGAAAAAATGACACAAACAAAAGTAAAAAAAACTGATGAAATAGAAAAAGAAAATGTTTATGAAAAAACAAAATCCAATAATTTGAAAAAAAGAGAAACTGTTTTTGTAAGGATAGATAAATTTGAAGAAGGATTAAAACTTTTCGAAAAAATCAAAAAGAAAGTAACTGAAATAGAAAAAATGTTTGACGAAGTTAAAAAAATAAAAGAAGAAGAAAAACAAGAAATTGATGATTGGAAAAATGAAATTAGTTCAATAAAAGAAAAAATAGAAAAATTAGATAGCGATATTTTCACCAGATTAGAATGAAAAAAAATTCTTTAATTCATGTAAAATTTAGTTATGACGAAGCTGTTCAAAGCAAGAGAGATATTCTTATTTCAAAATTAGGATTATTAAACATATTAAAAACAATTGGAAAATATCAAGAATTAAGAGAAAAAGAAATTGAAACAAAAATTAAAATTTATACTTCTCTAAAAGAATTAAATATTGATTTAAGAAAGGTTAAAACAAATATTTTTCCAAAAATAACAACCCCCGAAATATTAGCTGAAAAAGAAATTCCGATAAATAAAATTCAAAAAAAAGAAAAAACTATTCCAAAAAAGAAAACAGAAAAAATAGAGAACAATCTAGACAAAGAATTAAGAACCATACAAGAACAATTAAAAAAATTAGAATAAATTTTCTAATCTAATTAAATAATTTTAAAAAGAATTATTCTCTTTCAATTTAATGAAAAGACAAGAATTAATAAGTAAATATTTAGAATTTTTTATGTTGCATAAAAAATTCCCCCATAAAAAAATTCCTAATTATTCTTTAATACCTGAAAATGATCCTACAGCACTTTTTACTTCGGCAGGAATGCATCCCCTTGTCCCCTATTTATTAGGGCAAAAACATCCTTTAGGAAAAAGAATTGTTAATATGCAAAAATGCATTAGAACAACAGATATTGATGAAGTTGGAGATAAAACTCACCATACTTTTTTTGAAATGTTAGGTAATTGGTCATTGGGAGATTATTGGAAAGAAGAAGCTATTAAAATGTCTTTTGAATTTCTAACAAAAATATTAAAAATTCCAAAACAGAAAATAGCAGTTAGTATTTTTAAGGGAAATAAAAATACTCCAAAAGATGAGGAGTCTGCAAAAATATGGGAGTCATTAGGAATACTTAAAGAAAGAATTGCTTTCCTTCCTGAATCTGAGAATTGGTGGGGTCCTACTGGAAAAACTGGTCCTTGTGGTCCAGACACAGAAATTTTTTATTGGAGTTCAGAAAAATTAAAATCTCCAAAAGATTTTAATCCAAAAAATGACAACTGGGTTGAAATATGGAACAATGTTCTAATGCAATATCATAAGGATAAAAGATTGATTTTAGTTGATGGAATGCATTGTTTATACGATAAAACTTTTAGTCCTAATCAAGAATTATTAAATCTAATTAATAACTTCAATACCCATACTATATTAGTTGTAAACAAATTCAGGAATAATGGAATTGGATTAATAAAAAATTATGACAAAACAAGAGACACAAATTGGAAAGCTTTCTCCTTAGAAGAAAAAGGAATAGAAAAAACAAACCCAGAATATTTCAAAGCATTAATAAAAAAATTCAATTTAGCTCCTGAAGAAATGCTCTATTTTGATCACAGCAAAGAGAATGTTGAAACTGCAAAAAAAATGGGCATTCTTTCTAAACAATATATTAATACTAAATCAGTAAAAAAATTCATAGAGGCTAATCTTTATACATATATCCCTGCTAAACAAAAAAATATAGACACTGGAATGGGATTAGAGAGAGTTATTGCTGTATTGAATAATTTAGAAGATAATTATCTTACAGAATTATTTTTCCCAATAATAAAAAATATAGAAAAAATATCAAAAAAAGAATATGGAAAAAACAAAAATGAAACAAGAATTATGAGAATCATAGCAGATCATATAAAAGCATCTGTTTTTATCATTTCTGAAAATATAACCCCTTCTAACACAGAACAAGGATATGTTTTAAGAATGTTGATAAGAAGGGCAGTAAGATATGGGAAAATAATTAATATAAAAAACTTTTTGGGATATGTTGCAGAACCAATATTTGAAATTTACAAAGACTATGACTCTCTCCAAAAAAATAAAAAATCTATTTTAAAAATCTTAGAAGGGGAAGAAGAAAAATTTAACCAAACTCTCGAAAAAGGACTTAACAAATTCAAAAAAATTGCTGGGCAAAAAAAAGAGATTAATGGGAAAAATGCATTCCTCTTATTCCAGAGTTATGGATTTCCATTTGAAATAACAGAAGAACTTGCTAAAGAAAACAAAATTAAAGTTGATAGAAAAGGATTTCTTAAAGAATTTGAAAAACACAAGAAGTTATCTCAAACAGCAATAAAAGGAAGATTTAAATCAGGACTTGCAGATGATTCTCTTTCCACTACAAAACTCCACACAATTGCTCATTTGTTATTATCCGCATTAAGAGAAATTTTAAAAGAGAATACTATAATCCAAAAAGGTTCTAATATAACTCCAGAAAGATTAAGGCTTGATTTTTCATTTCAAAGAAAATTAACAGAAGAAGAAATTAAGCAGGTAGAAAATTTGGTTAATGAAAAAATAGAAGAAAACTGCCCTGTCATTTTAGAACAAATGACTCCTGGACAAGCAAAGGAACAAGGAGCATTAGGAATTTTTGATGAAAAATATGGGAACAAAGTTTCTGTTTATACAATTAAATCAAAAGGAAACTCATTTAGTAAAGAAATTTGTGCAGGACCACATGTGAAAAATACAAAAGAATTAAGAGAAGGAAATAAAAAATTTAAAATAAAAAAGCAGAAATCAGTTGGAGAGGGGGCTAGAAGAATTAGGGCTGTTTTGGAATAATCATATTTTAAAAACATATTAATTTTTAAAGAACATACAAGATAAAATTCTATGAAGATAGAAATTGATTATAACAAAGCTTTGGATTTAACAAGAAAAATAATTCAGCTAAAAAAACAAGATAAATTCCCTTTTAATAAGATAATTTTTCCTGATACAATTATCCCTAAAAACATTGAAAAAGGAAGTAAAGAACATCTTGCCCTTATTTTTTATAGCACATCCTTAGATTCTAATCAAAGATCAGATTTACTATATCCTAAAGTTATAAATTTTGCAAGAGAAATAGGAGGGCTAGAAAACATTGCAGAAAGGAGTGAGCCAACATTAAGAAGGATCATACTTTCTTCATTTGGAAGAAACTCTCACATAAATTATTTTGAAACACTTAAAACAAATGCAGAAATCCTTAAAAAAAAATATAACAAAAACCCAAAAGAAATAAAAGGAAAAACTGTCAAGGAAACAACAGAAAAAATATGCAAGTTTTTTAATTATGGTCCTGAAAAAGCAGCCTTGATGATTAAAAATTTTGTAAGATTTGGTGCCTGGGATTTTCCAGAAAACGAAATTCCAATAAAAATTGACAGACATGTTCAAAGAATTAATCTTGGTTTTGGAGTAATAGATAAAAACAAATATGCAGAAGAAATTACAAGAAAAGGAATAGCTAAAAAACTTCAGTTAACTCTAATTAATCTGAAAAAAAGAGGTTATATTACTCAGCAAGATATCTCAGAAAACAAATCAAGAATAATAACTGCAAAAAAATTTACAAATGCACTCAGAGAAACTCATCTAAAAATTACTAAAGAGGAAAATATCTCTGCAATTGAATTAGATGATGCTTACTGGGGTATTGGTTCAGGCTTATGTAATTTTAATGATACAAAATATTGTTACCTTTATTGCCCATTAAAATGTGAGATTCGCCCTCCATCAGATGATAATGCTAACTGGTTTTTCCCTTATATTGATAAAAGAAAAAACTCTTATTTAGTTAAACATTTATTTAAATAAATCACTCAAAATAAATTCCTGGTTTTCCTGGTTTAGCTTTCTTTGACTTTTTTTCAGGGTCTTTATCTCCAGATTTAACCTCAGAATCTGTAACAGAAAAAATTTCAACACCTAAATTAGTCCTTTTTTTAATATCCTCTAAATTCTGTAAATAAATCTGTTTTTCATTAGGCAAAGCATAAACAAAAACCTTTGAAATTTTTTTAATTTGCTTATTTTCTATAATTTTTAAGATATGATGAATATCTTCTATAAGTTTGTCTACAAAACTCTCTTGTTTCTCAATATTTTCATTAATTTTAAATTCATCTATTTTAGGCCATCTACTCAAAGAGATAAATTCTTTTTTATCTTTAGAAATTTTTTCCCAAAGCTCTTCGGTAATATGTGGACAAAAAAGATGTAATAATTGTAATGATTTTTCTAAAACATCTTTAGAAGTTTTTTCAGGGATTGCATCAAACAATTCTCTTAATTTAATAATTGCAAGATTATATTTAAATTCATTAATGTGATCTGTAATCTGTTTAATTGCCTTGTTAATTTTGTGCTCTATCACTTCATCAGATTTTCCTATCTTTATTTTAATAAACTTCTCATAAACTTTTGATAAAAATTTATAGTTTCCAATCAAGATTCTCTCATTCCAATTTGTATCTTTATCTGGAGATGCAAAACTAACCAAGGAAAGCCTTAATGAATCTGCGCCATATTTTTTAATAACATCCAAGGGATTTATAACATTACCAAAGGATTTTGACATTTTTCTTCCATCTGAAGCATGAAGCATACCCTGATTAAATAGACTTTTAAAAGGTTCATTAATTTCTTTTCCAATAAATCCAAAATCTCTTAAAATTTTTGTAAAAAATCTCGCATAGATTAAATGCATACAAGCATGTTCTGCTCCCCCTATGTATTTATCAACAGGCATCCAATAATCTGTTTTTTCATTATCAAAAGGCTTTTTAGAATTTTTATTATCTAAAAATCTTAAAAAATACCAAGAAGAATCAAAAAAAGTATCCATAGTATCTGTCTCCCTTAAAGCTTCACCATTACATCTGGGACACTTTACTTTTAAAAAAGCCTTATTTGTTTTCAAAGGATTGCCCTTACCAAATTGAACTTTATCTGGAAGAATTACAGGCAAATCTTTTTCAGGAATTGGGACGATCCCACATTTATCGCAATAAACAATTGGAATAGGAGTCCCCCAATATCTCTGTCTTGAAATAAGCCAATCTTTTAATTTAAACTGGGTAGTTTTTTT
>CAZRJS010000001.1:11159-37586 GCA_964600565.1 Candidatus Woesearchaeota archaeon
TTGTGGGCAGCATAAAATTGAGCATGTAATTGATAAGGCATCTGCCTTTCTAATTTAAAATTCTGGTAGCCTGTTTCTTCTTTAATTTCTCTCTCTGCTGCTAAGACAGAACCTTCTCCTTCTTCAATCCCTCCTATAACAGGAGTAAGCCAAGGAAATTTTTTATTCTTAAGAGCAATAAATTTCTTTCCAGATTTATCCAACACAATAGCATAAATTATATTTCTTTTAGTATCCTTTGCATCTTTTCTTGGAGGAGTATCTTTATTTAAAAAAGAAGGAACAATAACCTGCTTAATCTTTATTCCATATTTTTTAGCAAAATCAAAATCTCTTTGGTCATGTGCAGGAACAGCCATTACCATCCCAGAACCATAATCAGCTACCACAAAATTACCCGCATAAACAGGAACTTTTTCTTTTGTCACTGGATTAATTGCATAACTTCCTGTAAAAACCCCCTCTTTATTCAAAAATTCTGAATCTCTCTTAGATTTTTGCGAAACAACCTTTATTTTTTTTAGAAATTTTTCAACATCTTTTTTCTGTCCTTTAGTTACAAAACCCATTAATTTTTCATGCTGAGCAGATATAACCATAAATGTAACCCCATAAATTGTATCTGGACGAGTTGTGAACACAGGGAATTTTCCTTTTGAAATAATTTCATCTAAAAGTTCAGGAAACTCTTTTGTGCCCATATGTTTCTCTATAAAATGCCCACATCCCTTAACTTCTATTAATCTTACACTAAGTTTCTTAACTAATAAATCAGCTGAATCTTCTATCCTTTTCTTATCATTATCTGACACAAAAGCAATTATCTCTTCTACATTAGCTTTGACTTCCTCATTTATTTCAAAATCATATAACTCCTTTAACTTTAATGATTTTAATTCATCATCAAGAACTACTGAAGGAGTAACAAAAATCAATTTTTTAACTTTCTTCTTTGTCTCTCCCAACCAGCGAACTAAAAAAGCCCCTCCACAACTATGCCCTATTAAAATTGAGTTTTCATTAACTGGTAACTTATTAAATTCATTTTTCCAATCTTCATAACTTGGTTCCCAAGATTTAGGCATTAAAGGAGTAAAAACTTTTATATCTTTTTCTTCTAACTGTTTTTTAACCCATGGAATCCAATGTTTGTCATAAGTTCTTGTTTTTTCATCCATTGCTTTCTTAACATTGAAAGGGCAACCATGAACAATAATAACATTTGAATTTTCACTTTCAATCTCAAAATCAATTTCAACACCCTCTGAACGCCCAATCCAATTCTTTTGCATTAATTTAATTTTCTCAGGCCAATCTAAATTATCAATATTATCCAATAACTCATCAGCATAATTTGTTATTTTAATAAACCACTGTTCAAGATGTTTTACTTCAACCTCAGTATCTTCATGCCTCCAACATTTTCCATTTTGAACTTGTTCATTTGCAAGAACAGTGTTACATTTAGGACACCAATTAACAGGAGCTTTTTTCCTATAAACTAATCCTTTTTCAAGAAGTTTCAAAAAGAAAAACTGGTTCCATTTATAATAATCAGGCTCGCAAGTTGCTAGGGTTTTATCCCAATCATAACTTAAACCAAGAGCTTTTTGTTGTTTCATAAATGTATCAATAGAATTTTTTGTATATTTCTTCGGATGCTCTCCAACACTAATCGCGGCATTTTCAGCTGGAAGTCCGAATGCATCATAACCCATAGGATGAATTACATTAAACCCATTCATTTTTTTAAAACGAGCATATATATCTCCAATAGTATAATTAAGAACATGCCCAATATGAAGTCCTTTACCAGAAGGATAAGGAAACATCTCAAGACAATAAAATTTCTTTTTCTTTTTATCAATCCTTGCATCAAAAATCTTTTTTTCTTCCCATTTCTTCTGCCATTTTTTTTCTATTTTTTTAAAATTATATATCATATATAACAAATAATTTAGGAACTTTTAAATATTATCTTTAGTTTAAAAAATCATGGAAAAAATAAAAGCATATTTTGTGAATGGAATTATCTTTAGTAACAGCTCTGAAGCAAAAGCTCTATATCAAAAAAGCCATTTTGGAGAACCAAATGAAGAAAAAATACAATATTCTCTTTCTGAAACACTTTATTTAACAGAAAAAGGCAAGATGGAATTATATTCAAAAATAAAAAAAATACCTGAAAAAGAAATTATAAATAAATTTAGAAGAATTGATCAAAAAATAAGTTTGAAATATCCCGTTTTTAAAAATTTAAGAGATAAAGGGTATATTGTTAAAACAGCATTAAAATTTGGAGCAGAATTTAGAGTTTATGATAAAAATGTTGAACCTGGAACAAAAAATAAACATGCAAAATGGATAGTTTTTACAGAAAATGAAACAAAAAAAATGTCCTGGCATGAATTTTCAGCAAAAAATCGTGTAGCTCATTCAACAAAAAAGAATTTACTTTTAGCAATTATTGATGAAGAAGGAGATATAAGTTATTATGAAGTGAAATGGATTAAACCTTAATTAAACTTAAATGTTTTTTTAAAAATGCCTGATTTCTTAAAAGGAACATTACTCTCTTTTAAAATTTTAGATAATAATTCTCCAATCTTCTTAGAAGTTTCAGCCCTAAAAGGGTAACCTGCATATTCAAAAAGCTTTTCATAAAAAGAGCGTTCCATTAACCCCAAACTCCAAAATCTAAGAGAAACATCTTCATCATAAAAATCAGCTCCAAACTCACCTTTAAAAGAAGGGAATTTATTTTCCAAAAATCTTTTAGTCAATGTTAAGCGATTCCCTAATTCTAATATATCCTCAACCTCTATAAGATCTCTTCTCCCCCTATTGAAATGATAAAAAAAATAATCTTCTCCCATAAATAAATGATGTTATAATCCTTTTATTCTTTTTTATACTACACAATACACTTCACAAAAATATTTGCAAAAAACTATTCTTATATTAAACAATGAAATCTAAAGAGGGTTAAATATACTCTTAATCGCGAGGTTATACTATTTTTCATACTTGCATTTATTATTCTTGTTGTTTCAATAATAATATTTATTTCACTTACAATCATTAAAAATATCTCCACAAAAAAGATGCCACAATAACAATAAGCATTATTATCCTTGTTTTAACAATGTTTTTAGAAGCATTAAGAGTTTTAAGATTATAGGATTCTAATCTTATGAAAGTTCTAGAAACAACAACTAATAAAGCAATTATTGATGAAGAAGGATATATAAGTTATTATGAAGTGAAATTGATTAAACCTTAATTATAAAAATATTTATAATACACTTAATTTTCTTCTAACTATGCAACAAAATACAACACCAACTAAAGAAAAAATAATTGATGTTTTAAGAAAAAAAGGCCCGTCTCTTCCTGTTTATATAGCAAGAGAAATAAATACAAATGCTTTATTCACATCTGCATTTCTATCTGAATTATTTTCAGAAAAAAAGATAAACATAAGCAATATGAAAGTTGGAAACTCCCCTGTTTATTATTTGCAAGGACAAGAAGTTTTACTTGAAAAATATGCAGATTATCTAAAAAATAAAGAGAAAGAAGCTTTTTTATTATTAAAAAGGAAAAAATTCATTAAAGATATTGAACAAGAACCTGCAATAAGAGTGGCTTTAAGAGCAATAAAAGATTTTGCAATTCCTTTTAGAACACAAGATTCCCAAGAAATAATCTGGAGACATCACACAAATTCAACAAAAGAATATAATCAAAAAAAAGAAACTTCTGAAAAAACAGAACAAAAAGAAGAAATTCCTAAAGAAATAGAACAAAAAAAAGAAACTCTTACTAAAGAAATAGAACAAAAAGAAGAAAATCCGGAAAAGATAGAAAAAAAAGAAGAAACTACTGAAAAAATAGAACAAAAAATAAATGTTTTTGATAAGAAACAATCCATTAAAAAAGAAACTAAAATAAAAACCACTACAAAAAGAAAAATCCCTCAAAAAAAGGATAACAAATTTTTTAACAAAGTAAAAGAGTATTTATCAATAAATTCAATTGAAATTTTGGACATTGAAAATTTTAGTAAAAATGATTTATTCTTACGTATTAGACAGAATCAAGAAGAAAAACTTCTAGTAGCATTTAATAAAAAAAGAATAACAGAAAGTGAAATAATAAAAGCAAATAAAAAAGCAGAAGAGTTAAATTTAAAATACATCCTCTTAAGTTTAGGAGAACCATTAAAAAAACTAACAAATTTCATTGAAGCTGTAAAAAATCTTTCAAATATTGAAAAAATAAAATAAAAACCTTTAAAAATATCAAATAAAACCACTTAATATGGGAAAAATCAAAACAAGATTAATTAAAAGAACATCAGAAAAATTACTTAAAAAAGGTGTTGAATTTAGTGGGAAATTCAATGAGAACAAAAAAAGCTTGAAAGATACAATGCCTAGTAAAAAAATAAGAAATCAGATAGCAGGATATTTAGCAAGACTTAAGAGAAGAGAAGAATCAAACCAAAATTAATATTTATATCCTTTCTTTATTTATTAGTTCTTAAATAACCCGGCAAAATCATCTCTCTTTCATAATCATTTTTTTAAAAACAAATAGCAAAAACTAATTATAATCCCTACCGCCTAATAAAAAGAATTTTTACAATTAATAATTTTTACAAATTAATCAAATTAAGATTTATTTGATTTCAAAATAGTTTTTATTTCTTCAAGTAAAAAAGTTATTTTCTTCAATTCCTTTCTTTTTTTATTATCAATTATTGATTTAATTATACTAAAGAGTATAAAAAAGATAATAAAACCTCCCACTGCTTGAAGAACATAAATTAACCACTGGATATTTGAAATAAGCTCTTTAGGAATTTCATAAATAAAACTTTCATTAAGCATATCTTTAAAAGAAACAATCTTTTAAAAAACTACCTTAAACTTTTTAAATTGTGTTTAATTATTAATTTTGGCTCTGTAGCTCAGTGTTTAGAGCGCCGCTCTCATGAAATTAAAATAAATTTGAGATAGGCGGAGGCCGAGAGTTAGATTCTCTTCAGAGCCATAATGATAACATGGCTTGAAAAACACAGGAATATTTCTCTAACTATTACAATATTTATAATGGCTTTAATATTTTATTTATCAAATATTCCGGGAAATTCAATAGCAATTTCAGGAAAATTTGATTTTTCTTATATATATCATTTCAGTATTTTCTTTTTGTTAAATTTATTTTTATTTACCACAATAAAAGGTAAAAAAAATATGAACCTAAAATATTTTACAATATCTCTCCTTCTCTCAATTTCATACTCAATTCTTGATGAAATACATCAAATATTTACCCCATTCAGAAATCCAAGCATAATAGATATTTTAACAGATTCAATAGGGATATTATCTTCATCAGTATTTTACATTAATAAATCTAGAAAATAAAAACAAGAAAATAAAAACTCCATATAATTAAAAATAATTTTATCACCAGATTTTATTTTATCTCTTCTAAAACTTCTGGGATTTTATCTACTCCGCGTCCGAAATGCTTTTTTCCTTCACAAATCTTAAATTTAGCATTTAATCCTTTTGCATTTTCCTCTCCTGATTTAAATGGAACCCAGGGATCATCTTTAGAATGTATAACAACAAAATTATCACAATGAGATTTTATCTTTTCAAAGTTATATGCCCCTAATTCATAAAATCCAAAAGTATTTTTCTTTTGATTTTTTTCACGAATTAAAGGATTATTAGTGGCCACAAGAATTATTTTTTTAACTTTTTTATTTTTAGGCAATTTTTCCAACCATCTTAAAATTGCAACTCCACCCCGAGAATGCCCAATTAAAAAGGTATTTTTATCTGGTTTTATTCTGTTAATTATTTCAATCCATTCATTTAAAACAGGATTTTCAGTTTTAGGGAGTATTGGGGAAAAAAAATTAATTCCTTTTTTTTTCTACTTTTTTTTTAACCAAGGATACCATTTCTCAGAAGGACTTGTATCTTTTCCATGCATTAATATAACTTTACTAATATCCTTCATTTTCCTAATAATTTTCTCAAAATTTTTTCAGGATTTTTAGACTTAACTATAGCAGAAGAAATAGCAACACCCTTTGCTCCAAATTTCATTGCAATTTTAATATCATCAAAAGAATGAATCCCTGCTCCAACTAAAAAATCAGATTTCAAATTCTTAGCAATTTTCTTAATTAATTCAGGTTTAGCTTTTGAAACAGAAATTTTTCCAGCAACAAGTTCAGGTGGTTCTATAATCAAATAATCTGGATTTAATTTTTGGATTTTTCTAGCCTCTTTTAAACTAGAAGCGAAAATTGCAGTCTTTAATTTAAGTTCCTTACATATCTTAACAGTTTTTTTCAAAATATTGAAATCAAGCTTATGCTCTGAATGATTCAAAAATGTTCCAACAGCTTTATCTTTTTTAACAGCTTCAGGCAAAATATAACCTGTATGTCTTCCAGGTTCAAAAGAATCAACATGCTCTGCATAAATTTTCAATTTAGTAGATTTCACAACTTCATAAACATCACCTGCCTGCACACCAAGAATAATTTTCTTATCCACTTTAGCAAGTTTCTTTGCTAATTTAACAACATTCTTTCCCTGTTTATATGTTTTAAGATTAATTATAATTATTGGCTTTTTCATTTTATGTAACAAGATTCTTAGAAGACTTATTTTCTAAAATAGATTTAATATTTTCTAAACTAACATCTAGAATTCTCTGCAAAGATTCTTTACTATTAAAAGCATTATGAGGTGTAATAACAACTCCCTTAAAAGTTAATAATAAATGATTTTTAATCAAATTACTAAGATTTTTTTTAGGAAAATTTTTAGATAACAGTTGAGCTTCTTCCTTAATTAAAGATTCTTCTTCTATCACATCTAAGCCTGCTCCACCTAATTGTTTCTTTAAAAGAGCTTTTACCAATGCATCAGTTTCAATAAGTCCTCCCCTAGCAGTATTAATCAAATAAGCTCCTTTTTTTATTAGTTTAATATTCTCCTTATTTATTAGATAATGAGTTTTTTTATTATGAGGGCAATGCAAACTAATAATATCTGATTTTTTTAGTAAATTATTCAAACTACAATATTTAACACCTAAGCTTTTTTCAACTTTCTTATTTTTTTTCAAATCATAAGCAAGTATATTCATTTCAAAACCTTTTGCAATTCTTGCAACACGAATCCCAATATTTCCAACACCAATAATTCCTATTATTTTGCCTTTTAAATCAAATCCCCTTAAACCTTTTAAAGAAAAATCACCTTTTGTTGTATGAGTATAAGATTCATGAATTTTTCTAGATAAATCAAGAATTAATGCAAATGTATGCTCTGCAACAGTATTCCCTCCATAAAAAGGAATATTTAAAATTTTAATTTTTTTCTTTTTACATTCTTCTATATCAATATGCTCAAACCCAGTAGATCTTGTAATTATTGCTTTTAATTTTTCAAATTTATTAATAATATTTTTATTTAAATTAGAATAAATAAACACTGAAACAATATCAAAATTTTTAACATATTTTATATTTTTATTATTTAAAATGCCCTTAAAAAAAATAAGTTCATGTTTTTTTAACCTACCTCTAATATAATCTTCTTGATATTTTTCTATCTCAAAAAAAGCTATTTTCATTTCCAGATAATTTCTTTTAATTTATTTGTTATTTTAATAGGGTTTTTAGATTGCCAAATATTTCTTCCTATAGCTAATCCAATACACCCTGAATTAATAATTTCTCCAACTTGTTTTATTAGAATTTTTTCATTTTTTTTCATTCCACCAGCTATAACAATCTTTACTTTTCCAGCAGATTTAACTGCCCATTTTAAATCAACAGGATTTCCATTATATTGAATTTTGATTATATCTGCACCTAATTCTAATCCAGTTCTTGCAGAATAAGCCATTAATTTTCTTTTTGATTTATTTTTAACACTTTTTCCACGTGGATAAATCCATGCAATAACTGGTAAACCTTTAGCATGAGCTTCTCTTTCAATTTTTTGAAATTCATGCAACATTATATGTTCATATTTACTTCCAATATAAATTGTATATCCCACAGCTACTGCCCCAAAACCAATTGCTTCTTTAACAGTGCATAACTGTCTTGAAATAGGTTCTCCTTTAACAAGATTTGTTTTACCATTTAATTTTAAAATTAAAGGAATTTTTGAATCTTTAATTTTTTTACTATATTTTTTTGCAATTCCTTTTTGCAAAATAATTGCATTATAATTTCCTTTTTTAGCTAATTCAATAATATAATCAGGATCAATAGTTTTATCATTAAAATCTTCAGGACCATGTTCAAGTCCTTGATCATAAGCTAAAAAAAAAGCCTTTCCTTTTCTCAGAATCTTGCCAAATTTTACTTTTGTCATTTCAAATTCCTCTTTAATAATTTATTTTTTGCACCAAAATGTTTTATTACTGATTGACTCTCAATTAAACCAAGTTTCAGGCTATCTTGAATTGTTTTTCCTAACATCTGTCCTGAAACAAAACCTGAAGCAAAAGCATCACCAGCTCCTGTTTTTTCAATAATTTTAATTTTTGAAGGCATTAAATAAAACTTGTTTTTTCCATTATAAGCAGAAATTTTTTTATTTCCATTTGTTATAACAACAATTCCATTTGTTTTAATTAATTTATATAAATTTTCTAATAATTTATTAGAATCATTAAGATTAGATAATAACATAGCTTCTTCTTTATTTAAAATCAAAACTTTGCAATATTTCAATAAATCTCTAAGATTATTTTTTTTGATTAAATAATCACTTGGATTAAAAGCAATTTTAGTATTTTTTTTATTTAAAATTTTCACCAATTTTTTTTGTGAATTAAAACTATCTCCTAATAAAGAAGATAAATAAAGCCATTTTGTTTTAATTTTTTTAAGATTTAATTCAGAAAAATTAAGATGATTATTAATCCCCTTATAAGTAAGTATTGTTCTATTGTTTTCTTTACTATCAAGCACAATTGAATAACCACTTACAGTTTCTTTTTCCATTTTACCTAAAAATTTTATTTTTTCATTCTTTAACATCTTTATTACTTCTTTTCCATAATTATCATCTCCTATTTTCCCAATATAACCTGTTTTAAATCCAAATCTTGAAAAAGCAACAGAACTATTAGTCCCTCCACCCCCAATACTAAACCTAAGATTTTTCATTAAAATTTTACTTCCAACAGGATAACACATAAATTTTCCTTTTTCAGCTATATCAGTATCTAAAAAAACATCTACTACTGCGGAACCAAAACTTATAACATCAAACATTTTTCATTAAACCTCTTTTTATCTCTTAATAACTAAAAAAAGAGTTATTAAAAAAGTTTACTTAAGAGCTTCTAAACCAGGTAATTTATCTCCTGCAATATATCTTAACAAAGCTCCTCCAGATAAACTAAGATGACCAAATTTTCTTTCTGGAATTCTCATAGAATCCACAACAATACTCAAATGCCCTCCACCAATTAAAGAGAAATTTTTATTCTTTGAAATTGCCCTCAACAAATCTTTAGTTCCTTTACAGAATTTCTTATACTCGCAAACTCCCATTGGACCTTTCATATAAATTGTTTTTGATTTTTTTATTTTTTCAGAATATTTCTTTATTGTTTCCTTTCCAATATCAAAAAGCATATAATTACTCGGGAGTTCATCAACAGAAATTTCTTTTCTTTCTCCATTAACATTCATAACAAAATCAACAGGAACCTCAATGTTTTTTAAATTTTTTTTAATCTCCTTGATAAGTTTATTAAAATCTTTTATATTTTTTCTTAATTCTCTTTCAGAAATTCCAAGTTTTTTTCCTTTTGCAATTAAACATAACAAAGAAAAAACTCCCCCTACAAGAACTTTATTATTCCTCCCAAGGAGTTTAATATTATCCCAGGGTTTTGAACCTGCTAAAATATACAGGGTATTTTTTAAATTTATTTTTTTTAATAAGCTAAACTCCTTGTATAAAAAAGGACCTGCAAAACTCTCCATATATTTTGGAAAAGAAATTATTGAAGAATGTTTTCTCTGACAAACAGAAAAAGCATCATTAATATATACATCACATAAAGAAGAAAGTTTTTTAACAAAATTATTTTTCCCAGGTTTAAATTCATCATCAAGAGTTCTTATATTTTCTAATAACAAAGCCTCTCCTGATTTTAATTTTTTTATCTTTTTTACAGCTTTTTTTCCTATTATGTCCTTAACAAATTTAATCTTTGTGAATCTATTTAACAATTTAGAATGTTGTTTTAAGGAAGTCAAATCCTTCTTACCTTGTCTACCTTGATGGGCAATAACCACCACTTTTGCTTTTTTCTTTTTAAGCAGATTAATTGTTTCTGCACTTTGCTCTATTCTTTTAGACATTAAGATTTTTCTATTTTTCAATTCAGAATTAATATCCACTCTCAAAAGAACAGTTTTATTTTTTAAATTGCAACTATTAAAAGTTTTCATTTTTTATTCTTTTTATCCCATTTAGCAACATACTCCAATGATGCTAAAACTGCTTTTGCCCCTTCACCGGCTGCAACAACAATTTGTTTTGCAGGGATATCAGTAACATCTCCTGCTGCAAAAACTCCAGGGATACTTGTAAGATTCTCCTCATTATTTTTAGTGCTTCTAGATATCATTATCTCCCCATTTTCATTTTTCTTACAATCAATAAAATCAGCTTGGGTAATTAATCCAATTTCAACAAAAATTCCCTTAGCTTTTAACATTTTCTCCTTTCCCAAGTGGTCATATTTAATTCCTTTAACATTTTTATCCCCTACAATCTCCTTAATTTTAGAGTTAGTAACTAGTTTTATTTTCTTATTTTTCAAAATCCTATTAATCAAATAAGAATCACCAAACAACTTCTTGCTTGATTCCACAATATAAACTTTTTTAGCATAAACTGAAAGATATAATGCTGCCTCTAAACCAGAATTCCCTCCACCCACAACAATAACTCTTTTTTTCTTATATAAAGGGGCATCACAAGTAACACAATAGGTTAAACCTTTTCCTAAAAATTTTTCCTCTCCAGGAACATTTAACTTCTTTGGTTTTTTACCACTTATTATAATTACTGCCTTTGATTCATAAATTCTCTTTTTTGTGGTAATATAACATTTTTTTTCTTTTTTTTCTATTTTTAAAACTTCCTCTTGTTTAACTTTTACTTTATATTTTTTAGTATGATCAATAAATTCTTTAGTTAATTCGAAACCACTTATATGCTCAAAACCAGGATAATTTTCTACTTCTGGACTCCATGACATCTGTCCTCCAACATCAAGACTTATTACTAAAAACTTAATTTTTCTTCTAGCTGCATAAATAGCTGCAGTCATACCTCCAGGACCAGCACCAACAATAATTAAATCATACATTTTATCCCAACCTCTTTAACAAATCAATCATTCTACAACTATAACCATATTCATTATCATAAAAAGCTAAAACCTTAACTAAATTTCCAATAACCTGTGTTGATAACCCGTCAACAATACATGAATTAGAATTTCTAATAATATCGCTGCTAACTAATTCATCTTCGCTATAATCTAAAATTCCATTTAATTTTTTTGAAGATTGTTTTAAAACATTATTAACTTGTTCTAAAGAAACTTCTTTATCCAATTCAGCAACAAAATCAACAATACTTCCACATGAAACCGGCACTCTTATGGCTAAACCATTCAACTTTCCTTTTAATTCAGGGATAACCTGAATAGTGGCTGTAGTAGCCCCAGATGTAGTTGGAACAATATTTTCTGCTCCAGCTCTTCCTCTTCTTAATTTTTTATTTGGAGAATCTTGAATAGACTGATCAGAAGTATAAGCATGAACAGTAGTCATAAAACCTTTTTTAATTCCAAAATTATCATTTAAGATTTTAGCAATCGGGGCTAAACAATTTGTTGTGCAACTTGCCATTGAAATTATTTTATCTGAATTTTTAAGAGAGTTATCATTAACCCCTAAAACAATTGTTGCATCAGAATTTTTTGAAGGCGCACTGATAATAACTTTTTTAGCACCTGCTTTTAAATGCTTTTTAGCTTTTTCCCTATCAGTAAAAAAACCAGTTGATTCAATAACAAAATCAATTCCTAATTTTTTCCAGGGTAATTTTTCAGGTTCTTTTTCTGAAATAACTTTTATTTTTTTATTTCCTATTTTTATAAAATCTTTTCCAAATTCAATTTTTTTATTATAAATTCCATAAACAGAATCATATTTTAAAAGATAGGCAATAGTTTTTGTATCTGTTAAATCATTTATTGCAATAAAATTTATTCCTTTTTCAATACCTACTTTTAAAACCTGTCTTCCAATTCTTCCAAGACCATTTATAGCAACTTTCATCTAAAACAAAACCTCTTTTATACAAATAAAAAACAGTAAGAATTAATAAATGTTTCGTGAGAGGTTATTTTATTAAAAAACAAGCATAAATTTTCAAATATCTATTTTTTTAAACCAACAATCTCTTTAGTATCTTTATCAATAAACTTCAATATAGCATTATCAGATTTTTTTCTTGGGAGTATATGAATATGAAAATGATTTACAATCATTCCAGCTACTTTATTAGTGTTATTAATAACATTAAAACCCCCTCCATTAAATTTATTCATTAATTTTAATCCAGTTTTTTTTATTGCATCAATTAAATCTCTCCCTAATTCATCAGGTAAATCAAAAATAGTTTGAAAATGTTTTTTAGATATAACAAGTGCATGACCTTTTAATTCTGGATTAATATCATAAATAGAGAAAAAATTTTCATTCTCATAAATAAATTCATCAGAATTTTTTTCTGAAACTAATTTACAAAATATACACTCTTCATTCATATAAAATAAAAATAAAAATAATTTAAAAACCTATTGATTTATTTTCTTCTTTTTCTAATAGCAGTTCTTTTTTTTGAAGGTTTCTTTTTTACTATCACCTTCTTTTTAGAAACTTTTTTCTTTTCAGCTGCGACAGCTCTTTTCTTCTGCCCTTCTAATTTTACAACTTGTTTCTTAAGAGATCCAATTTTAATCTCTAACTGCTTTGGTGTTTTATTTCTAGCCATTTTTTATCACCTCTATTTAATTATTAATTAAAAGAAAGAGTTCTTTAAAAATTCTTCGGTAAAAATTTAATTTTATTTTTTCATATAAATACTTGTTGAAGGGAAAGCAAAATTCACTCCTTCTTTTTCAAGCAGTTCTTTTATTTTTAAATTGATTTTCTCTTGTGTATCCATATAAACGCTATAATCACTTGAATCAATGTAATAAACAACTTCAAAATTTAAACTTGAATCTCCAAATTCCTTAAAATGAACTCTATCTAATTTTGAATGATTTTCTTTTTTTATTACATCAGTAACAATATTCTTAATTTTTTTTAATTTATCCACGCCAGTATCATATTCAACACCAAAACTAAAAACAATTCGTCGAATATTCATTTTTTTATAATTATTAATTCTCGTTGAAGTAAGCTCGCTATTAGACATAACTAACTCTTGTCCTCCTAATGCCTGAATTCTTGTTGTCTTTATCCCAATATGTTTTACAACGCCCATATCATTTCCAACAATAATAAAATCCCCTTCTTCAAAAGGTTTATCAAAATAAATTGCAAAAGCAGAAAATAAATCTCCAAGTACACTCTGTAAAGCCAAACCAATAGCAATGCCTCCAATACCTAAACTAGCAACAAGGGGGGTTATATTAATCCCAAAATTAGAAATAACCATTAACAAAGCAACTGTCCAAATAATTAACTTAACCATAAATCTCATAACAGCAATCATTGACTCGCTTGCACTTTTATTGGCTTTTTTCCTTTTTTGCTTATAATCCTCAAAACCTTGAGTTGAAACATTAATAAGGCCCTTTGATATATAAAAAACAATAAAAATAAATAAACCATAACTCAAAATTTTATTTAAAACTTCGGGCAAAACTAAAAAAAGAGTTGCAATATAAAATGAAAGATAAACATAAAATGGCCAGTGAATTCCTTCAAGAAAATCTACAACAACATCATCCCAATTTGTTTTTGTTTTTTTAGTTGCTCTTTGCAGGATATAAACAAAATAAGAATCAAAAAACTTAAAGATTAAAAAAAGTCCTAAAAATATCATTCCAGAAAAAATATACGCCTTAGATGAATTTGTTTTCAAAAAAAAATCAAAAATATCATCAGTAATCATTTTAATAGCTTTCCTTCTTTTTCAAATTTTATCTCTTTATTAATTAATTTATGAAGAATCTCTTTTAAATCAGAAATTTTAACTCTTATCTGATTTGTTGTATCTCTCTCACGAACTGTAACCTCGTTATTTTTTATAGATTCTTGATCAATCGTAATACAATAAGGAATTCCCACTTCATCATTTCTTGCATATCTTCTTCCTATACTTCCTGAATCATCATAAAAAACATTTAATTCCTTTTTCAAATTTTCAAAGATATTTTTTGAAATAGAAACTAATTCCTTATTTGCTTTAACAAGTGGTAAAACAGCACAAGAATATGGGGCTAAAATTGCAGGGAAGCTAAACATTGCTCCTTCTTTTCCTTTGTTATAAAAACTATCTAATAAAGCATAAATATTTCTATCAACACCAAAACTTAATTCAAGAACATGTGGAATAAACTTTTTTCCATCATAAGAAATTTGCAATTTCTTGTTTGAAATTTTTTGATGCCCAAGTAAATCATGATCAGTTCTGTAATGAATTCCTGCAACTTCCTTAAAATCTCCTAAAGAAGAAAATTCAAGTTCAACATCAAAATGAATTTTATTATAAAAAGCTCTTTCTTTTCTATTTAATTCTCTAAGTCTAAACTTCTTTTCAGGTATATCTAACAAATCAAGATAAAAACTCTGAACTTTAGAAAGATAATAAAGATAAAATTTAGGCAATTTATATTTTTTATTAAGTTCCTTGCAACTAATTCTCTGGATATTTTTTTTATCTGAAAATTTAATCAGCAATTCATTTTTTTCTACTTCATTCCATTTTTCATGCTTATTTATCTCATCAGGATCAAAGAAAATCTGCAATTCTGCTTGAGTAAATTCCCTAAGTCTAAAAAACATCTGGCGAGGAGATATCTCATTTCTATATGCCTTATCAATTATTGCTAAACCTAAAGGCAATTTTTCCCTTGTTGCATAAAATTCCTCTTTAAATGCTAAATAAGCTGCCTGAGCAGTCTCGGGACTAAGATAAGCTTTTTCAGGGTTAGTAGCTCCTACAAAAAGAGAAAACATCATGTTAAATTGTTTAACTTCACCTAATTTACCCTTGCAAAATTCACAGGTTATATTTTTATTTTTTATATTTGAATTAATTTCATCAAAATTAAGAGCTTCTGTATTTTTCATACCTGCTTTTTCAAGAAGATGATCTGCTCTAAATTTAGAATTACATTTTTGACATTGAACAAACGGATCATTAAAATTTTCTATATGTCCAGAAGCTTCAAAAACTTTCTCCGGAAGAATATTATTTCCTTGTATCTCAAAAAAATTATTATCTAAACCAAGGATATATTTTCTCCAAAGTGCCTCCCAATTATTTTTAATAGCTTTTCCTAGATGACCATAGGTAAAAAAACCTGCTCTACCCCCATAAATACTCGCTGTATTAAAAAAAATTCCCCTACTCTGAGATATTGCTGTAATTTTCTCTAATTTTTCATTAAAAACTAAATTAGATTTTTCTTTTTTCAAACTCATTAGATTATTTATTTTAGATAATATAAAAAGTTATTGATTAGGCCTTACTCTTTTTCCTTAGATTCATTATTCTTTTTATAATAAAAAAAGCGAAAATTAAAAATAAAGTTATTATTAAAAAAACAGCAAGGTTATTAACAACCTTTCCTTCTCCAAAAATAGCAAAACCACTAACTTTTGAAAATTTATTTATCAAAATATCCTCTTGCACAAAACTAGAATAAGTTTCAGAATCTAAATTAACAAGTAATTTCATCTCTCCTTCAAGAGATTTATCAATTGGAATTGATATAACTGATAAAGTTTCAGAATCATTAACTAAATATATTGCATCACTAATTTCTAAAATTTTCTTATTATTTAAATCAAATAAAATAAAAGTTAACTCGACATTTTGAGAAAAACCTGCAAGTTCTTTCATAGAATAAGAAATATTAAGTCTTTCTTCTCTGTCTCTTAAAACATCTAAAAATTTAAATTCAAATTTTTTTTCTATCATCTCTATACTTAAATTTCCTGTCTCATTCACTTCTTCACAACTTAAAATTAAAGGGATATTATACTTTCCTTCTGGAATATTTTTAGGAATCTCTAAATCAAAAGAAAAATCATATTTTTCTCCAGGAGAAAGATTCTTAATCCCACTAATAATTGAAATCCAAGAAGAAAAAATTTTAGTAGTTTTTAATTTGCAATCATTTAAAAAATTAGTGCCAGCATTTCTAACACTTAAACTTAACTCTTTTGATTTATCTGAACTAAAAATAAGCTCAGAAGGTGATTTTATTTCTAATTGATTAACTCCAGAAATAATAGGTAAATTTCCTCCTCCCAAACTACTTGATGAACCCCCCCCACTAGAAGAACTACTTGAAGAAGATGAACTGCTGGAACTTGTACAAATTCCACAATCACTAACACATGTGGAACAAATTTCACCATTATTACATATTCCATCACCACAATAACCTGAACTAGGACTAATTAGAAGAGTATGGTTACTTAATCCAATCTCAAATGTTAAGATTCCTAAAGAATCAGAAGTATAAACACTTTCATTTCCATCGACAAAAACTTTATAATCAGTATCAGCAACTAAATCATAAATTTCAAAATTTGCATTTCCACTATAACTTAATGTAGAAATATTAAATACTTTTTCAATCCCTGAGATATCATAATACACCTTCCCAATCTTTATTTCATCAAATTTAATGCTAAAATTTTTTGTAAATAAAAATCCTGAAACAATAAAATCCCCCTTAGAAGGAATTGAATAAATCTCTGTGTGATTATTAAAATAATCAACTGAATCGCTTAGTCCTACAATTGCATGACTCCCTCCAATATACTCATCATAACGAATTGTTTTTCCATAATTAGTCATAGAATCATTATAATCTCTTGATAATTGATAATTAACAGAACCATCATTTTGATATTGCGTAACCATTGCAGGTGCTAAAGCATTGTAACATAAATAACTTGCATCTCTTGCCCTATATTCTTCAGGCATTGTAGAGGGAGTACCTCCAATTCTTGCTTGTAAATCACTTTGATAACTTGGATTTAAAGAATACCATGCAGTAACATTTAAAACACCTCCTGTTGAGAAAATTCCAGAAAATAAATCAGGATATCTTGCACTACATGCACCTGCTCTTCCCCCTCCTGCTGAAAAACCCCAGATATAAATTCTCTCGCCAATATAATCACTATAAGTTGTATCACTTTTCACCTCTTGTATAACCTCATAAATATCAATGCACTCTTTACCAAAAGCTCCTCTTGAACCTTCTGAATTTCCCTTTCCTCTAGTATTGACTAAAACAGAAGAATAACCCCTAGCTCTGAATGTATCCATAACAGGAGCTCTATAAGAATCTTTAGAACTTGACCAAGAGTCAGGAATTACTAATAAAGAACCATTTTCAGAAGTAAAATTAAAATAAAAATCAAAATAAATATCCAAACCCTCTGAATTAGTAAAATAATCATTCTCATATTTTATACTTTTTCTTAAAACAAATTGCTCATTTAAACTTCCAGTTCCATTTTGATTAACACAATAAAAGGTCAAATTATAAATTCCCGCATCAAGAGATTCACTTGTTAAGAAAATCCCCCCACCAAGATTAACCATTGAAACATTATTAGCGCCATCTCTTGAAAAAGAACAATTATCAGGATTATTTGACACATTTAATTGATACTCAATATTAAAAAAATTCTCATAATTTGTATTACTAATTAGATTTATCACAGGGGAAGCATTATTTACAGAACCAGTAGATATTGTTCTTGTTGTAGATAAATAATAAGCACTTTGATTAACTATATACCCTTTGAAAGTATGTGAAGATTCAAAAAGACCAATAAAATTATGTTCATATTTATTTATATTTGAATTATAAATTGCTTTTATCTCTTGCTCATCTAATGCTCTTTTAAAAATAATAACTTCATCAATTAATCCATCAAATTCAGAATCTGCCCTTCCAAAATTTCCAATTGTAACATTAGCAAAAGAATTTCCATTAATTCCTGAAGGTAAACTATCTGTTTGAGATTGTAACGCACTATCCAAATAAAGTTTAACTGTTCCATTATTTGTTGCACACAAATGATACCATTGAGATGTATTTAAAACACTATTTGTAAAAACACTTGCATCATAACTTGTACTACCAGTAGAACTTAAAAAAAATCCATATTTATTATCACCAGAATTTTGTGCCATTAGATAAGCTCGATTATTTCCTGATAAAGTATCATATTTTCCAACAACTCCAGTATAAGTGCTTCCATGATTATTAGCATTAAACCAAGCACAAACAGTTATTTCATCTGTAACTCCAGGAGAATCTAAACTGGAACTATCTAAAACATTTACATAATTTGAACCATCAACTTCTAAAGCATCTCCAAAAACACCATTCGAACAAGTAGCAGCACCATTAACAAATACTCCATCATTATTATAAGATGATTTATCAACAAGAGTTCCAATATCTTCATCATCCATTCTCAACCATAGAACTAAATCAGAATCAAAATCTACAAAAGAATAATAATCATTAGAACCATTTGTTGAGAGATTAACATAAATAGAATTACCTAAGATATCCTCTATGGGAGTTGGATAAACAAAACTTAAATTCAAAGTTTCATTTTCTGATTGCTGTTGCTGAACTTCAACAACCTCAAAACTAATTAATTCTGTATTATTAATCTCTCCTGATTTATCAACATCATAACCTTTAATTGTATGGCTTCCTAATGTCAGATTAGAAAAAGAATAATTAAATTTATATTGTGAAGAATCATAAAGAGATTTTATTTCATTATCAGATAAACTTCTATTAAATATTAAAACTTCGTCAATTAATCCATCAAATTCATAAGAAAAACTATTATAAAAAGTTCCGATTTCAAAATCACCTGTTCCAATATGATTAATTCCTTGAGAATCTGCAGTTCCAGTTTGCTGTTGTCCATCAAGATAAATATGTATTGTAGAATTATCATAAGTTGCGCACAAATGATACCATTGAGATGTATTCAATTCAGAATTAGTGTATAATTCAGCACCATTAGAAGAATGAGTCTGCCCATCTCTACTTAAAATTAAACCATATTTATTAGTATTATCATCTTTACCAAGAAGATATTGTCTTTCATCTACTTTCCATTTTCCTGCTATTCCCTTAAACCCTGTCCCATGACTAGCAATATTAATCCAAGAGCAAGTTGTTATCATATCACTAATTCCAGGAGAATCTAAACTAGAACTATCAGGGATAACAATTTTATTATTCGTTCCAGCAAAAGAAGCTCCATTACCAAAAACTCCATTTGAAGAATTAATATTAACTATTCCTACCAAACTTCCATCATTAGAATAAGAACTTAAATCTATAGGATACCCAGAACCATTTAAATCATCCATTCTCATATAAAAAATAAGAGAATTATCTAAATCAATAAATGAATAATAATCTAAATAAGTTGAATTAATTTCAATTGATACTGGAAGGGTATAATTCTCTCCTTCAACAATATTTTCAAAAACTGCAAAACCTGTAAATTTATTATTAATGAAATATAAACTAAATAAAGCCATTCCTAATATCCCCAAGATAAACAAATAACTTGCAATAACTTCTTTTCTTTTCACACTCATTAAATATAAAAAGATTTTTTATTTAAATAGTTTATGATATTCAATAGTTTATGATATTCAATAGTTTATGATATTTGAAGAAAGAAAGAAAAATTCTCTCGATTATTTCCGAAATCCTTAAATATGCTCCCTTCTTAAACTAATTATGCAAACAAAAAAAATAGGGTTGATTTTTTTCTGTATTTTAATTTTATTCCCATTAATAATAAATGCTCAAAACAACAAGATAGAGATTACAATGACTGAAAAAACAATAAAAGCAGGAGAAGATGTATTATTTGGAATAATACTATATAATTCTCAAAATAATATTATTTATGATAATGTGAAAATAATTATTCAAGATGCAGAAGAAACAAAAACAATTGAAAAAATAATTAATTCAAAAGATATAGCAAGTATAAGTTTAGGTGAAAAAGCCAAACAAGGACAATGGAAAATAACAGCAACCTACAAAGATATCCAAACAACTGAAACTTTTTTCGTAGAAGCTAAAGAAGAATTAACATTTAATATCGAAGAGGGCATATTAACAATTAAAAATAATGGAAATATTAAAATAAACAAAGAAATACAGATAATTATTGGAGAAACAACAGGAGAACCAAAAAACCTTGGATTAAACATAGATGAAGAAGAAAAATACAGATTAATTGCTCCAGAAGGAATTTATGAGATAAAAATAATTTCTAAAGAAGAGGTTTTATTTTCAAAAAGAAATATTCAATTAGAAAATCAAGGATTTACAGGACAAGCAATTGGTGCTGTTAATGAAAAGCAAACCCAAAAAAACCTTTTAACAGGAGGGATTTCTCCTGATAAAGAATCAGATGAAGCTTTTTTATATTATATTAAAAATAGTAAGATGGTTTATACTTTTATCTTTGTAATATTTGGTGCAATGATTCTCTTAGCAATAGAAAGAAGATACACAAAAAAATTTCAAAAATAATTATTTTTATGCTCATCCCACTCAAATTTAGTTAAAACAAAAACAACTATTTTTATTTTTTCAGGTTCTACATTAAATAAAAGGAGAAATCTAAAATAATTAAAATAAGAATTTTCTCAAACATCTTTCTACAAGAATCATCTAACAATTAAAAAATCTTTTTTTATTAAGATAAAAAAACTTGTCTTTTTACTTGAAAAATATTTTTTAATTCTTTTATCTAATTCAAACTGTTCTACTATTAATTTTGTCTTAATTAATTCTCTCATAATTTAAGGAAGATATAAAAATAATTCAATAAAGTTTATGCAATTTTTCTTTTTCTAAAACAATAAAATTCATATAAAAGAATATTCTATCATTTATTTAAATACATTTTTTAGTTTTTTGATAAAAATAAAAATATTATCCCTAATTAAAAAAAATTTTACATATTCATTAGCACTATATCTATTTTATAAAAAATAAATTTTCCTTGAAAAACAAGTTTATTTAAAAAATTAATCATACTTTTAAAAAAATAGAATCTGCATCTCTATTAATAATTATCCTTCAAATTACAGGAGAAATAAAAAAATTAATCAATCCAAAACTCTATACCCTTTCATTTTTAATATTTTCTTCACACTTTTATTAATTTTTTCTTCATTTATTTTTCCATTTTTAACTTCTAGTTCTAATCCATTTAATAATTCATGCAACTCTTTTATACTGGAGTAAAAATCCAGAATAAGATTTTCTCCTGAATTGATTAAATCTATATACATTTTTTTCTTTTTAATATAAAATTTTTTCAATCCTTTCATACTTACCTCATCAGAAATTATTAATCCCTTAAAATGATTAAGAGAGTCAATTACACTTTTAGAAACAGTCGAAGGTTTATCATTTGAAAAAATTTTTCCATAAACTTTCTGATGACCAATTATTATTGAAGAAACATCTTCTTTTTTACACACCTCAAATAATTCTAAATTTTCTTTTGTAATTTTTTGCTTATGACTAACTTTATGAAGATTTTTCAACATTGATTTTCCAGGATAATGCTTACAAGTTCCAAACACATTTTCTTGTAAACCCCTTATATAAAACCTTATTTTATTCTTAATCTCTTTTTTAGCCCCAACAAAAACTCTCCCCCCATAAACATCATCAATATACTCTGCAACAGGTGAAAAATTTAAATTAAAACCAATTTTTTTCATTATCTTTCCTTGTTCAACACCAACCTCATAGGCTTCTTCTTTTGTTTTAATATCTAAAAATTTTGGAAATTTTTCTGCATATTTCTTTGTAATAAAAGGAGTCCATAAACCTTCGAAATCAGTTGCAATAAATAATCTTACTTTAGAATTATCTTTATATTTTTTAATTACTTTTTTGTATTTTTCAGGAAATTTCAATTTATTAAGAAAAACACCTCCAAGATTCAAATCAAGATGTTTCTTATTATACCTATCTCCTCTAACAAGAATCATCTGACTTAATTTTTGCTTTAAAGTTAAACTTCTAAAATAAATTGCATTTCCTTTAATTTTTATGCTCTCTGTGCCTACATCTTTCACCATTTTATTTGTTGTAATTTATAAAACATATTCAATATAATTTTAAACAAAAGAATATGAAATTATCATATCTTCAATATTTTAACTATAATCCATAATTTTTAAACTTAACCTTAAATTTAAAATCTAAATCTTAAAACCACAAAGAATAAATATCAAAAAATTTAATCTAGTTATACCTAACATTCTAAGGACAAACAGAAATTAGAAAAAAACAATCTATTAATAGAAAAAATTTCTTCAAATAAATAATCAAATAAAATTTTTTATATTATATTAAAAATAGTAAAATGGTCTATACTTTTATCTTTGTAATATTTGGTGCAATGATTCTTTTAACAATAGAAAGAAGAATAACCACTTAAAAAGTCCTGCACTTTTTGAAAGTATAAAAGCAGAGGGCGGGACTCGAACCCGCGAAAAACCGGGCTGCAACCGATTGCAGTAGCCGCTGTGCCACCTCTGCAACGCTCCTGACAGGATTCGAACCTGCGACCCTTAGCTTAGAAGGCTAATGCTCTATCCAACTGAGCTACAGGAGCTTAAAAAAGAAAATTCAAAGAACTATTAAAAGGTTTTCTATAATCTAAACCTCAAAAGAATCTAAATCTCTAACAACAAAGGTATTATCAAAAATTTTTTTAGCTTCTTCTAAAATAATTTTAGGATTTTTATCATATCTCTGACTTATATGTGTTAGAACTAATTTTCCAACCTTAGCTTTTTTAGCAATTTCTGCAGCTTGTTCTGAAGTCATATGTTTATAGTTTTTAGCAAAATCTTTATTTGCAGAACTAAAACTTGATTCACAAACAAGTAAATCAGAATTTTTAACAAAATTGATTATTGATTTATTAAATTGTGTATCAAGAACAAAAGAAATTTTCTTATCTTTTTCTTTGTAAGTTAAATTTTTAAAATTATATTTTTTTCCATTATAAATAATATTTTTTCCTTTTTTTAAATCAATTAAATAAGGCCCTTCAACAATATTAAACTTTTTTAATTTCTCTTTATCAATTCTAATCTTTCCTTTTTTAATAAAATTATAAGCATTACAAGGAATTCCATGATAAACTCTCTTAACTTCCAAATAAAAAGATTCATTTTCAAAAAATTTCCCTTTTTTTATCTCTTCAATTTTCATTTCAATCTTCCCTGAAAAAATAAATGTATTTAACATATTCTTAAAAAAATTTTTTGTTCCTTCAGGACCATAAACAAAAAGAATTTTTTTATAATTACTAAAAGCAAGAGTCTGTAATAACCCTGGAATACCAAGAATATGATCTCCATGCCAGTGAGTAATTAATAATTTTGTAAGCTTCATTAGATTTGCTTTTGCTTTTCTAAATTGTCTCTGGGTTCCTTCACCACAATCAACAAGAATATTCTCATCTTGATAATTTATTAAAATAGAAGTATGATTCCTGTTAGCACTAGGAATAGAACCTGAAGTTCCTAAAAAAGTTAATTTTATTTTTTCTGTCATAATTAAAAAAAAGAAAAATAGATTTATATAAGTTATGAAAGCCTGTTATCACTAAACTTATGTCGCTAGAAATCATGCCTGGCGAAAAATTTATAGACACAATCGCAATTATTCTGTTTTTAGTGCAGTTGAAGCAGGAGAGATAAAAATAATTGTATCTCCTCTTAAAAAAGTCAAACCAAGATTTCTCTTTAATTCATTGTTATGCATCTCTTTAATATTATCCAAAACTAAATTAATATGGATATCAAAAGCTAACAAAGTCCCAACAAACTGTTTGTCTCCTTTCAAATACACAAGAACCTCTTTACCCTTTGAATTATTTAACAAATCCAAAGGACGTTCAATTCCATTAGTCATGAAATTCTATAATAAGTTGCTTTTTAAATTTTTCTTTAATAAAAAATAGCGATTAATAAAAATTCAATGTGAAAATCAGATTAGATTAATTTTTGAAATCTTGATATATAAAAAGGAAAAAATTAGTAGAATAAAAAGAATTCCTCAAAACCCCTTATAGAAATATATTTAAACTAAAAATTACCTGATAAAAATATGATAAGGAAAAGAAAAAAAACAGGGAAGAAATATGCAGAAAAAAGAAAAAAGAAAAAGTATGAAATCCCTGGACAAAGAACAACTGCAAAAATAGGTAGTGAAACTAAAAGAAAAACAAAAAGAACTTTAGGGGATAATAAAAAGATAGTGTTATTAAAATCAAAATTTATTAATATTAAAATGCCAGATAAAAAAATAAAGAAAATTGTAATAAAAAATGTTCTTGAAACACCTTCAAATAGATTTTTTGCAAGACAGAATATTCTAACAAAAGGAACAATAATTGAAACAGAAATTGGAAAAGCTAAAATAACAAATCGTCCAACCCAAGAAGGGCATATTAATGGAATTTTAATTGAAAAAGAATAAATTGCTTAATAAGCTTTTTAAATGAATTTTTAGTGAATTTTTACTTCTATAACATAACACCAAAAAACAAAACATTTATAAATTCCTTCCCTTTTTAAACCTTACTATTTAGATTTTTAAAATGACTAATATAAAAAAATGCCCTGAATGTGGGAGTGCTAACTTAACCTATGATTCTCACTTAGGAGAAATTATATGCAATGATTGTGGATTAGTTGTAGAAGACAAAATGGTTGATACAGGAATCGACATACAAGGAAAATTTGATAAATCTGAAAAAAAAGGACGTGGTGGAGCACCAATAAGTATGCAAAAGTTTGACAAGGGTTTAACCACAAATGTAGGTGAAATATCAGATATATACAGATTAGAGCCAAGACAAACTCGTAAATTTTTAAGATTAAAAAAATGGCAAGAGAGAGTTTCTACTTCTATTGAAAGAAATTTAAGACTAGCTATGGCTGAATTACGAGTTATTGCATCTTATTTAAGTCTTCCAAATGTTGTGAGAGATGAAGCCTCAAGAACTTACAATTATGTTCTACAGAGAGGACTTGTAAGAGGCAGGTCAATGGAATCTGTAATTGCTGCTTGTTTATATGCTGCATGTAGGTCATATAATATTCCCCGAACTTTAGATGAAATGACAACAGCTTCAGATGTAGAAAGAAAAGAAATAGGAAGAACTTATAGATTTATAATAAGAAAACTAGGAATAAAAGTTAAACAAAGTTCTCCAAAAGATTATATTTCAAGATTTTCTTCTGTATTAAAACTCTCTCCAAAAACACAAAATGAAGCTCTTAAAGTATTACGACAAGCTGAAGAAGTTGAACTAACTTCTGGGCGTGGTCCAGCTGGAATTGCTGCTGCTGCTCTTTATGTTGCTGCTTTAGTAAATGATGAGAAAAAAACTCAGCGTGAAGTTGCAGATATAGCAGGCATAACAGAGGTAACAATAAGAAATAGATACAAGGAATTAATAGAAAAACTTAGTTTAGAAGAAAAAATAAAACAAAAAGAAGCTGAATCAAAAACTGAATAAACAATAAGATTCAATTCTAACATCATCTGGATTTTTAATTCTCATTCTATCTTCATAATCTTTTTTCTTTAATTTAGAATCTCTTAAGAAAAAAAACATAATATAAATTGAAATAAAAAAAACCCACCAAATATTCCTCCCAATAAGATTTATCATAAAAGAGAAATAAATGCTCAAAAAAGTTAAACCTAATATAATCAGAAAAATATAAGAAATTTTAAATTCCATAAAGCAATTAAAAAAAAGTGCTTTTAAGCTTTCATAAGCACTTAAAGGTGGTAATTCCAAAACTTTTTATATCTATAAAAAATCCTAATCTAAAGCGAGAGTGCCGGAGCGGTCAAACGGGACAGGCCTAGGACCTGTTAGCTTAGTGCTTACCAAGGTTCAAATCCTTGCTCTCGCATTTATTTGAACCTAAAAATGATTTGAAGGGGTATCAGGAGGTT
>CAZRJS010000001.1:37686-65995 GCA_964600565.1 Candidatus Woesearchaeota archaeon
CGCCTTTTGAATGTCCCAGAAAATTATCAATTTTCTGAGCTTGCTCTCGCATTTATTTGAACCTAAAAATGATTTGAAGGGGTATCAGGAGGTTCAAATAACTTCAAAAGTATCGCCTTTTGAATGTCCCAGAAAATTATCAATTTTCTGAGCTTGCTCTCGCATAATGCTCTATTCAAGATCAAGATAATTTTCATAATAGCTTATAACTTTTTCTATATAACTTTTTGTTGTTGAAGGCAAATCATTTTTACATTCATCAAAGGATAAATCTTTATCAATGCATTTACTTTTTATTAGAGTAGGTCCTGCATTATACGCAGCAAGAACTAACTTTGGATCAGTTATTTTATAAATTTCTCTTAAACATTTTAAGTAACATGTTCCAAGATAAACATTAGTTTTAGGATTTGTTACCCAATCATGATTATAATATGTATAACATAATCCATAACATCTTCCTGTATTTTCATTAGTGATATCTGCAATAGCACCATTAATTCCCCCTTTTAATTGCATTAAACCATATTCTCCTGAAGAACCTTTTGTATCTTGATTTCCTGAACTTTCTTTCTGAATAATAGCCATAACCAGATTAGGATTTATATCAAATGTTTCATAAGCCTCTTGAACATAAGATTCATATTTTTTTTCATTTCCATTAATCTCAACTTTACTTGTTGAATGAACTCCATTCTGAATAGTCAAACTATTTTCCCCACCTTCATCTTTAGGAACACAACAACAAAAAGTAGTTTTTTCAGAAGAAGGTTTTTTTGTTTCTCCAGATTTGCATGCGCTATCTTTATCAGTCTCATAACCTCTTTCATAATCGCTCCCGCAAAATTTATCACAATCTATAATTGGTTTAGTTACAACCCCTGTTTCTCCCCCCTCAATTTTTTCTATTTTTTTTGTTGCTCTGCTTTTTAATTCATTGTATAATTTCTGAGCAAGTTCTGCATAAGCTTTTCCTCTTTGCAATAATAATTCAGCTTTATCTTTATTCCAGAAAACTTTATTATAATCTTCATTCACAAGTTCAATAACTATTTCAGGAGTAGATTTTTCAATTTGTTCAATTAGTGTTTTAACTTCAGCATAAGTTTTGTGCTTTCCTTCTTGTTTAAGTAATTCTAATGAATGTTCTGTTAATTCGCCAAGAGTATTATTTTCTATGTCTATATTTTCAATAACCCCTGCAACACTTTTCTTATCAATCCAGCATCTTATGTTTTTATCATCACAATAACCTACATCAATCCATCTTTGGTCTTCAGTTCCATATTTACTATCAGAATTTTTTCCTGGATTTTCAGTTGAGCATATTCTAATAATTCCTCTATCATAAATTGCAGGATTAACCATTTCATCAGCAGCACTTTCTATGTTTAATGTTGCTAAACTATAAAGGCTAACACTCCCAGAAACACATTCAGTTTCTGATTGTATATCTTTTTCAGATGCTTGCTCTTTCAAATATTTATCCTCAACATAATTAATTGCAAAAGAACTTGAAACTTGTTTAAATCCGCATTCTTCTTGTCCATTTACAACAATGCATAATTCTTGATATCCACTTGGGGCAGTAAAATCTACTGTTTCAGAAGCATATTCTCCCTCAGGAATATATCCATAACCAACAACTCTGTCAGTAGAAGTATCTTTGTAATAAGAACTGCTTGTATCCCCCTTTAAATAAACCTGGTAATATGCTCTTGACTCTTTTCCAGCATAAATATAGTAATAAACCTTATAATGTGCAGTTGGAGGATTAGTAGTTGTTGTGAGAACTGTTTTATCAAATCTTCCGTGGAATTGTGGTGGTGAGTCTGGGTTAATTAAACTCTCTAACAAATTAGATTCATCAGGATAACTTACTGAAACAAAACTTTTGCATACTTCTTCTCCCACTCCTTCTAAAACTCTTGACTTGAAAGCTTTGTAAGATTCTGCTGAATAATATTCAGTAAAATAATTAACAGATTTTTCTGCATTTGACCATGCATTTTGAACACTCATATATTCTCCCCCTCCACGAGTATTTTGCCCCATAGCAATCTCAATCATTTTTGGGATTATCATTTTTGCAGCTGGTAATGCCTGTCTCCAAAAAAAATCACATAAATGAATTGAATAAATTTCATCACAAATTCCTATCATCTGCCCACTATCTAAACTTTCTTGAAGACAATCTCTGTAAGATTGATAAACTGAAAGTAATCCATCAATTCCAGCTTTTATTCCTGTTAAACAAACAGGAATATAAATTCCTTCTCTGTAATTAGGGAAACATAAAGCAATGCTTCCTATAATTCCTGATTGTATTACATCTTGAACAGGATATGCTCCCCCTAAATCACATCTGCTTGAAGGACAGATAACAGGGTCGCAAACATTAAATAAAATCTGGCAGTCCTTAGGTGACATAAAATCTTGACACTGGATATCAGGTATATCAATCTGAGGCTCTCCAACCTTAATATTTTCTTTTTTCCCATTTCTCATAGTTAATGTAACCTGTGTAATTCCCGCTTTATACTGTCTTGAAGCTTCTTCAATTGCTTTAACAGCAGAATTCACAAGTTTCTTAGCATCATTTTCATTTTCAAAACTTGGGATTTGCCCATAAGCCTGTCCTGTTCCTGTATTTATCATAGTGCAAGTATCATCATCTTTCATATTATCTTCTCTATTATTAAGACCAACATTACACACATAAAAACTAGAAACTCTCCCAGATTGCTCATAACTCCCTATATTTCCAACAACAGGAAGAGTTTGTTTAATACTTGTATACCATCCATTTTCCAGGTCAAAAGGAACAATTGCAGGCATTCCTTTGTAAGGTTCTGTTTCAAAATATTTAACTAAAGGATGAGGTTTAGTTCCAGAAGATTTATAAGTATTTTGATAACCTTCTGCATTTATTTTTGTATAAGTAAATTTCTTAGCAATTTCTTCTGAGTTTTCTGGTTTTCCAGTGAGGGTAATTTTATTCTTTAAATCAATTCCTTTATAATTAAAAACTTCTATCACACCATATTTATTATTATTTCCATCTAAAACAAATAAATATTTTTTACCCCCATAAACTTCCACTTTTATATTATATTCTTTGTTAGTTTCAAAATAGGGTTTAGATATTCCTCCGCCCCCAATACCACTAGAAAGGTCAAGAATGTCTTCTCCATTAATTGTCCAGCCATTCCAGGTTCCTTTATTAGCATTAGCATCAGCACTATGAGAAATATCTGCATTTGTATAACCTGCTTTGTTAAGCTCACCTAATAAAGATTCTCTTTCAATATCTTCTTTTGATGCTTCTTGTATAGAACCATAAATAGAACAAACCTGGTTTTTTGCAAGTTCATCATTTGGATTTTGTTTTAAACTTGTTGAGTAAAAATCCAAATCTTTTAAATCTTGAATATTGTAGTTATAATTCTTTTTCCATTGGGTGTATGTTATTAAGGTATCAATTTCAGAAGAAGTTATTATTAAATCATTTGAGCAGTTTACATTATTTAAATCTGTTTTTAATTGTTTTTTTACACTTGGGATATAATCCCCCATGAAAACATCAGTATCAACAACTTTCTCTCCTAAACCTAAAAATGACAAGATTCCTTGATTGTCTTTAGCAGCTCCGGAACTTTGCTCTATGTTTTTGATTTCTTGATTTTTTGTTTGCAAAATTTTATAATAATTTTCAACATCTTTATCTATTTTTTCTGAGTTTTCAGTAAAGCAATCATTCATAGAAACATAATCAACTGTTTTTCCATTCATCTTTTTTGTTGTTAAAGCTTCAGAACATTTATCATACCACCCGCCTTTATCTCGCATAATTTTTTGTCTTGCAATAGACTTTCCATCTAAATTATCAAAAATATTTTTAAAAATCATTAAACCTCCCATACCCAAGCAAGCACCTTTAAGTCCTTTAATCACCTTTCCAAGATCTTCTGATTTCTCAGTCCAGTCATTGATAAATTTATCTAAATCTTCAATTTTTTCTTTTGTTTTTTCAGGAGAGAGTTTAATATTTCTTTTTTCAATTCCTATCTGAAAACTAAAATTAACTTCAGTTTCAACATTTTCAATATAAGGAATTAAAGAAACTCGTGCATATTTTTTTAATTTAATTTCTTTAATTGAGAAAACATAATCGCTTCCAAAATTCTTTTGTTCACCTTTTTTAAGCTCAACTTTTTTAGTGATATCTGCAATGTCTTTTTTATCTTCTCCAGAAGGTTTTAACTTAATTTCAATAGTTGCTGAATCTTCTTCTAATCCAGTTAGTTGAATATACTCTGTTTTTTCTGCATTTAAATAAACTAATTGATTCTTGCCTAATTTTTTTATTTCATAATCTTTATCATAACTTTTGGGGTAATTCACAATTAATTCTAAGCCATATTCACTTAAACCTGGCTCAAGAACATCATATAAAGTTATAAATTCAGATTCACCATTTATAAAAACACTATTAGTTGCAGATTCAGAATTAGAAGTTCTATAATTATCTTTGCAAAGATAACTATCAGCTTGCTCATCTTCAGGATATTGCTCTTTTAATTTTTTGCATAATTTCATGACTCTATTTTTCTGTCCCAATTCATTAGCAAAATTTATTGCCTTTGTGAATGCTTTTTTCCCATAAGTTATTTCAGAGACCTCATTTTTTTTCTCGCTAGAAAAACTTTCAATTATTTTATTGAAATCATCATTTGCATTATTACTTAAATCCCCTAACTCCTTGACTTCACTTGCTTCAACTTCTTTTGTTTCTATAAAGTTGTTGAAATCCTCATCATTTGCATTTGAATAACCTACTAATTGAACTTCTTTATCAGATATAGAGCTAACACTTCCATATTTAACTACCTTAATTTTTTCTTCAGGTGTTATTGACTTTTCCTCTCCAGAAGAATATTTTTTTAAATGAAAATTAATTTTGTTTGCAAAATTTGATATTTCATCTTCAGAAAGTTTGTTAATTTTAGTGTTTGTTTCATAAAGATAAACAATTAAATCTTTTGTCTCATCTGTATCAAGAATTCTCTGGGAATTTGTTTTTTTTAAACTTCCAACGTAAGCCAAGAAGTAATTCTTTTCTCCAGATTCAAAAACTTTCTCCCCAATACTTGCACTTTTGATAGTCTCTCCAATCTTAAATTCTATTTTAGGACTAATTATTAAATTAAAAGAACTTCTCTCTTCATCTTCTCTACAACTTGCTTTAACTATTTTTAGCAATCCATATCTTTGAATATCACTTAAACTGCAACGATTATCTAAGAAGTTTTCACCTTCTATAACCTCTATATATTCTGAACCAATTTTTAATCTTGCTCTTGTATCTGGGAGAGTTAAGGCTTCTAATTTAACTTGGAATCTTGCTAAACAATCAAATCCTGGCAAGGATAATTTTTTTGAGAAACTATTTTTTTCTAAATTAAGCACACTTAATCTTTTAGTTGAATCATGAATTGAAATTGTAGCACTATTTTCATCAACTCCTTCTGCTCTTAAATAACCTCTTCCTTCCCAAAAACTATAAAATTTTTTTTGTTCTTCCCAATCTGAATTATCTTGTATTTCTGGAAGATAAAAACTTGATTTTCCAATTCCAAAAGCATCTTCTATATCATACTTTAAAGTAGCAGTTAAATTTCCCCTCACAACATCAGACATATTTTTTTCTGACTTCTGTTTTTTTAAAACAAGAACAACATAACCAATATTATCCATAACTGGAAAATTGATTTTGTCTTCTACACTCAATGCTGCTTGAGCAGGGTGAAAACCAACACCAGAAATTTCTTCAGGGTAACTACCTTTAAAAGAAATATCCTCAATTACATTTACATCTATTAAAGGATTTAATTTTGTCGCAGATAACTGACAAAATACTGGAACATTTTGTTCTTCAAGTAAATCACTTGTAACAATTGCAGGAGAACATCCAAAAGGGGCAATCTGAACAATAAAATCTTGTCCAGCTTCACATCTATCAAAATCAGGATTCCAATCACTATAAGAACCTGAACTTATATAATTCCCAGAAGAAGTATAACTCGGATATGCTCTTGTATAAGAAGAAACAAAACCTATTATAAAAACAAATAGCAAAATTACTAATAGGGAAAATATACAATTGCTTTTTAATTTTATTAATTTCATTTGAAGTTTATATCTAAATCGCTTCCCTCAAGTTTAACATAATTTTCTTGCAAGTCTTCAATTTTCTCAGGTTTGCCAAAAGAATCTGCATTTATGTTTATTGTATTTGAAGATTTCAATTCAGATTCTAAAACATAATAATTCTCTTTTCCTCCTGCAATAAGAGCATTAGATATTATTTGAGAAGGTATATTCACATTAAAACATTTTTCTTCTGTTAAACCAAAAAGCCCTCCTATTCCAGATTTAGGGGTTTCCATACATTGTTCATAGTTAGTTTCCTCTAAATTAATAGACGATGATTCATAGACATAAACTTGTATTTCATATTGTCCCTCAGTAAGCTCAATAGTTTTTTGTTCAGGATAAGAAATTGTTTTGGAATAATCTTCTGAAACAAAATTTACTATTGCATTTCCATTATAATTTCTGTTATTAACTTTAATTTCAACTTTATTTTTATAAAGTTTATCTAAAATAATCTCGACATTTTTTTCTTCATTTGTGGAAACAAGATATTTATTTTCTTTATAACCTTCTGCTTCAGAAATAATATAACCATTATAACATTGGGGAAATTCTTTTTTTAAAGAACCTCTTAAAGTTTCTCCAATTTCACAAACAGTTCCAAAACACTCATAAGAAATTTTTGCATTAACTGGATTTAATGAAGTATCATATGTTTTTACATTTATTAGAGTGTTTTTGTATTCACATAATTCTGGTTTTTGGCCTTCAATTGCAATAGCATCTTTTAATGCCTCTCTTGGAAGATTTCCATTAATAACAATTCCTACAGGAAACTGAAATATTTCGTCAGTATAAGAACTACTAACTTGAATTAAAATTGGATATTTAACATTATATACAAAATGATAAGGAACATAACAAAAACCAAGAATTCCCAATCCTTGCTGATTTCCTACAGGTTTTGCCATTAAAAGAGGACTGTTTCCCTCAGTAGGATTAACTTCAAAACTATTTGACCAATTTTGAGAATTAATAAAATTAACTTCTTCCCCTATATCTAAATCAACAAGAAAATATTCATCTTGTCCTTTATAGGATTCATAAATATTATTTTTATTTTTTAAAGCAAAAGTATTTATTTCAATAGCTTTTTGCAAATCATTAAAAATTTCTTCAGCATTCCAAATTAAAGGTCCGCAAGTTACTTCTACCCCATCAACAGGAGCATAAAGTCTTAAAATATCTACACCATATTCTTCAAGGAACATTTCTCTTTTCTCTTTATCATAAACCTTTCTTGCAGAATCATAAAGTTTTCCAAGATTAGAATCCACAATAAAATTATGTTCTCTAATAAAAATATTTTCATCATCTTTGCTAATACTTAAATCCATATTTAGAATTGTTTCAACTTTTTTATCATAAATTTTAACCTCTGCAGTTGGAATTCCTTGAACAATTTGAAATCCTTGTTCATAATAAAAATCAAAAAGGCAATTGTGGATTTTCTCTTCTAAAAATTTAATTAATTCATTTTCCATATCCGTCTTGGTAGGAACTTGTTCTTTTTGAATATTATTCCCAGAAACATAATACCAGTAAGGAATTGGATTTCCAAGGAAATTAAGTTGTGAGCTAAAAGGCATATATTCAGAACCTGATTCAAATTCTGGGAGATAGATATAACCTCCTTGAGTTTCTATTAAATCAATTCCTGTTTTAGCATTGTCTTCTAAGCAATATAAAAAACTATTATAAACTGGTTCAAATTCTACAGGTATTTGTTTATTTTCATTATCTGATTTAAAGTAGAACAAAATACCAATTGCAGCTATAATCACGATAGCAATTATAATAAAAATTGTAACTTGTGAATGTTTTGATTTTGGGAAAAAATCTTTTATATTATTAGCTGAGAATGAGCAACAATTTCCTCTTTTATTTTCCATAGAATAACAACTAAAATTAAATATATAAATCTTATTAGTTCTGAACTTTTGAGCTTTTTTAGAACCTTAAACATATGTTAAGACATACAAAAATCTAATTAGGAAACTTTTTAAATATAACACGCAAAAGTTTATTATTTAATCTCTATGCTTCTTTATATTTTTACTTGCTCTAAGATAGTTTATCCCCCCTAATATAATCAATGCTCCCCCAACAAGCCTTATCCATTTATCTATAACCAAAACCATTTCAGGCAATTCATAAAAAAATAATACTGAATTTATAAAATATAAACCAAGAATTAAATACACAAAAAACAAAAGGAATTTATATTGATTCATATTTAAGATAAAAAAGAAATCTATTTAAATATTTCGAAAACTTAGATAAATACAAGTGGTCTCGTAAGCCAATGGTAGACTACATCCTTGACGTGGATGAAACCCAGGTCCGATTCCTGGCGGGACCATCAATAACTTTTAAAAACCCAAATTCCCCTCCTTTTTTATTAAAACATGAAATAAAATGAAAATTCCCAAAAACTGAGAAAATTTTTAAACTTAATTTTCGATGTTTTATGAATTTGGAAAAAATAAAATGAAAATTCCCAAAATCACAAAAAGATATTGCCCTTATTGTAAGAAAAAAACAGAACAAAAAATAAAAATAGTTTCAACTGGAGCTAAAAGAGGGGCATTAAAAAGAGGCTCAAAAGAAAGAGCAGCACTGAGAGGACAAGCAAGAGGGATAGGAAACTTAGGAAGATGGAGTAAACCAGCTGTTAGTAAATTCAAAAGAAAAACAAAAACAACTAAAAAGCCAAATATAATGTATCAATGTAAAGAATGTGGGAAGTCAAAATATAGAGATTCAAATAAAAATAAAAGAACAGGTAAATTACTACAAGAATAAAAATGGCACAAGCAAAAAAGAAGAAAAAATTTTGGGATGTAGAAATGCCCATAATCAACAAAAGCACTCAGCTTTATTCATATACTATCGAAAATTTAAAAGATAGAATCATAAAATATGATTTAACAAGAATTCTAAAAGGAAAAAGTATTTTATTAGATTTAAAAGTAAAAATAGAAAATGAAAAAGCAACTTCAACCCCAATAAAATTAAAATTACTCCCTTGTTTTTTAAGAAGAATGATAAGAAAAGGAACTAATTATATTGAAGATTCTTTTTCTATAGATTGCAAAGATGCAAAAATAAAAATAAAACCTTTTTTAATAACAAGAAGAAAAGTAACAAGAAAAGTAAGAAAGGCCCTTAGAGAAAAAACAAAACAAGAGCTTGAAAAAGAACTTAAAGGAAAAGAATCAGATAAAATTTTTGAAGATATATTAAAAAATAAACTTCAAAAAGAACTTAGTTTAAAACTTAAAAAAATATACCCTCTTTCTCTCTGTGAGATTAGAATTTTAAAAATTGAAAATTTGCTCAAAGAAAAGGAATAAAAAGAACAAAAACTCTTTTAAACTAACTCAATTTAATTCTATAATGCCTGTGTAGCTCAGTGGTAGAGCATTTGCCCTGTAAGCAAAGGGTCGGGAGTTCAAATCTCTCCGCAGGCTTCTTTTAAAGTATTTTTGTTGGTCAAATACAAAGCAAGAAAATACTTTATAGAGATTTGGGCAAAAGCAGTTTAAACAAAAAAGAAAGTTTGCAAGAAACCATAGGTGTCTTTCAAGTTCAAATCACTTCAAAATCTTTTATGGGTTTTGAAGTTCCCAAAATTTCTATAAGAAATTTTTAGGACCTCCGCAGGCTTCTTTTAAAGTATTTTTGTTGGTCAAATACAAAGCAAGAAAATACTTTATAGAGATTTGGGCAAAAGCAGTTTAAACAAAAAAGAAAGTTTGCAAGAAACCATAGGTGTCTTTCAAGTTCAAATCACTTCAAAATCTTTTATGGGTTTTGAAGTTCCCAAAATTTCTATAAGAAATTTTTAGGACCTCCGCAGGCTTAGAGATTCTTTAGTAAAGTTTAAAAAAAAATGTTTCATTTAATGAGTATGAATATCATAGCTATTTTAGCAACTATTTTGGGAGTGGTTACAGGTTTAGCAAATATTCCTCAAATAATCAAAATATTTAAAACCAAAAGTGCAAAAGATTTATCAATAATTACAAATACTATTTTTCTTTTAAGCTCAATTGTGTGGTTATTATATGGATTTCAATTAATTAATCATCCTCTAATAATTGCAAATATAATTTATATAATCACATATGCTTTAATAATCGTGGGATTTGTTCTTTATAGCAAATAAATTAACTGCGAGTTTTTTACTTCAAAACCCCAACATCCTTAGGATATTCCTTCTAAGTACATACTCCAATCAAACTTTCCCTATCTTAATAATCCAAAGAATTATCTCTTTTGCAAAACAAAATCACACTCAGGATTTGAGCATTTCCATTTTTCAAAAACATCTTCTTTATATGAAAAAGGCAGTAAATAACCTTTTCCACATCTAGGACATTTTATAAAAATTCCTCCATCTTCATTACCCATCTTACTTAATCCTCCTTTCAACCATTATTTTAATCTTTTTTATCATCTTTATTTGTTCTCTTAACTTTATCCCTTAGATTATCTCTTAGTTCAATTAAATCTTCTTTATCTTTAGTAAGTTTCTCTTTTGTAGTTTTAATCTGTTTAATAATCTTTTTCTTTTCTTCAATATCATCCTTTAAATCATCTCTTATTTCAGAGTCTTTTTCTTTTTCTTTTTTCAAATCTTCAAGTTCTTCTAAAGCCTCTTTTAATTTCTTCTCGAGGTCATCCACAGAGGAATGTTTTTCATTATCCGTCTTAGAAAAAATTTCATCTCTATTTTCTCTATTTTTTATTCTTTTCAAAGCAAAACTAAATATTATTATTAAAAATAAAAGAACAATAATTACTATTCCCCCATAAAAAATTCTTTGAGAGAAAAAATCAGGAAGATTACTCCAAATCCCAGAATTATTAGCCTCCCCCAAATCCTCATGATTATTTATAATATCTGCAGTTCCTTGAGAAATTACTGGATTAGTTGAATTATCCAAACCTGCATTAGAACTATTAGAAGTTTCATTAAGAGAACTATTAGAAGTTTCATTAAGAGAACTATTATTCTGTTCTGTAGATTCATTAGTTATATCTATTTTTTCAATCCCAGTATAACCCTCTGTAATTGAAGAAGCACCTGGAACTAAAAATAATAAAATCCTCTGGTCATTTTTAATTTCCTCAAAAGTTTTATGGATAATTGTTATACCCTCTTTCATTAAAAATAAATCTAAATCATAAACCAGGGCGTCATTTGAAAAAACAAGATCAATATATCCTCCACCGGTATTATTAGTTTTGCTCCCATAAGAAGGATTTAATCCTCTTTCTGGATTTAAAAAATTAAGATTTAGTGTGTAATTCTCAAGGGTTTGAACATCCATAAGTAATGTTCCTGCATTTACAAAATTTAAAAATAATATAAAAAAAATAAAGAGGAAAATAAATCTAAAATCCATTTTATGCATAATTTTAATCTTTAAGTTTAACTGCTGTTCCAAAGGCAAGCATTTCAGATGCTCCTTGCAATACCATTGAAGTTGAAAACCTCATTCCAATAATTGCATCTGCTGCCATATTAATAGCTGAATTAACCATCCTGTTATAAGCTTCATCTCTTGAGTGATCAGTCATTTCAGTATAAGTTTTAACCTCTCCACCAATTAAATTTTTAAAACCTGCACCAATATCTCTCCCAATATTTCTTGCTCTAACAGTATTTCCTCTTGCAATACCTAAAATTTCCTTGATTTCCTTACCAGGAATTTCATAACCTGTTGTAACAATTATTTCTTTTTCCATTTTTTTAATTTTATTTCTTCTATAATATCTTCTTTCTTATTTAAAAGTATTACTATTCCAATAATAAACAAAGGAATCCCATAAATCAATATAAACCAGATTTCAAAGAAGGCAAATATTATTAATAATGCTCCCATAATCATCATTACAATCCCTGTAATTGTTCTACTAATTAAATTCATAAACAATATAACTACTAGAGTTAATAAATTTATCTAAGTTTATAATTTCCCCCACAAATTCTAATTGCTTTTCCCTCAATAATTGCTTCAGAAATTTTTTTTCTAGCATTTTTAAGTAATCTCGAAAGAGTTGGCTGACTTATAGTCATTTTTTTCCCAGCTTTTATCTGTCCAATTTCCTCAAAATCGATTAACCTAACAACTTCATATTCATCATAACTTAAAATAACCTCACTAAGTTCTTGCATTCTTATCCCTGCTGGTTTAAAATAATTTACTCCAGGAGGTCCCCTTATTCTTCTTCTAATTCTCGGTCTCATTTTTCATCAATAAAATTCTTTATATTTCCTTTTCTTTCCTCAAAATTAATTTTCCTCTCCTTAAAAGCCATTTTCATATTCTCTCCAAAATTTTCTGCAATAACTAAATCTACTTTATAATCTCCAAGCATTTTAGCAACACCCCATCCTGCACCCCCTCCCCCAAAAGAGAAAGGATTTTTCATAACTTTAATTAAATTTCCCCCTTCAAAAATAAGATAAAACGGAGCTCTTCCTGCTCTTGCACTTATTTCGGAATTTTCATTTTTATTTTCTGAAGCTATTGCAACTTTCATTTTTTATCTCCAACAATCTTTTCTAAAATAAAACCTTGAATAATTGAGGCAAAAATCATAACAAAAGAAAGTATAAAAACATATTTAATTCCAAAATAAAAAAACATCAAGGGGAGAAGAGGAATTTTTACAGCCCTATTATACAAAAAACAAGCAATCAACCCATCTCTCATACCCTTCTCTTTTAAATCAGCTAAAAAAGGATACCACATATAAATTGGCCCCATAGATAAAATTCCAAAAAGCACAGAAAAAAACCATGATCTCTTACCTGGTTTTTTACTTAAAAATTCTTTTATTCTTCCAGAAGTTAAAAAATAATTTGAAAATCCCATTAAAACAAACACTAAAATAAAAACCCAATAAATTTGCATCAAAATTTTAATCAAAAAATTAAAACTAGAGATAAATAAAGAATTATTAATAAAAAATAAAATAGAATAAATAAAAATCATACTAAATAAAAAATACAAACTAAATCTGCTTTTTTCTGTTTTCTTCATTTTAAAAAATACTCCAAATTAACACGGTTAATATAGCAACTATTATTGCGAAAATAAAACTAAGTAAATTTCTTGTTATTGCGAACTTCTTTCCAAGCATAACTGCTTCTGCAGGAAATTGAATTAAACCAACAGTAACCCATGAAACTAAAAAAGCTGTAACAGCAATTAAACTAACTCCTTGAGAAAGTAATTCTCCTCCTAAAATATAACTAGTCATAGGAGTTCCAAAAGAAATACTTCCAATAAAACTCCCTATAAAAGAATCAATAAGAAAATTATTTTGAAAAATTTTTAAATAAAATTCCTTAGGAATAATTGAATTAGCTAAACTAATTAAAAAAACAACTCCAAAAATCATAGGCAAACTCTTTAAAATATCTACTAAAGCTTTTTTAAATGAGTTTTTAAATATTTTATTCATTCGATTTTTTTTAAAATAAAAAAAAGAAAGAACTATTTAAGTTCTTTGAATCTTTTTTCAATTTCCTTTTTTTCAGACTCAAGTTCTTTAAGTTCTTGCTCAAGAATTTTTTTTTCTTCATCTTTTGTTAAAGAAACTTCTTCTTGAACTTGTACAGGCTGAAAAGTTCTTGTTCTCCAACCAAAACCTCTACCGAAACCCCTTCTAAAACCAACTCTTCTCCCAGCTCTACCACAATAACCAAGTCCTCTTCCAGTCATAGGTCCTTCTCCATCAGGTCCAGTTCTATCAAATTCAGGCATTTTAATTCTCCTACCTACATATTAGGTGTAATTTAGTTATGAATACATATTCATTAAACTATATAAATGTTTTGGTTTGAAAAGAAATCCTACTCCTCGATAATCTCAGCTTTATCCCCTTTAATTAAAATATCTGCTATATCCTTGGGCATATTTGCTATTTGTCCTTTAAAAAAAGGCCCTATTTTTTCATTATTAAATCCAACTAACTCATTTACCTCTTCTTTAAAAACTAATAATTCATTCTTTTTTAAATCCTTTTTTATCCCATTTAAGGAATCACTAATATTTTTATCTGTTTTTTCAATGCAAACCATGAGACTCTCAAATAAACTTTTCTCAAAATCAAGCATATTTTCAAAATCTTTTCTTGAAATTCCAGTTTCAGTAGCAATAAGAACTAAATCAAGAAGTTTTTTCCTTCTTCTTAAAAGAAGCTCTTTAAAGAGGGTATTAGCATTTTCAAGTTGCTTTTTTGTTTTAACTACTACATCTGAAAACATATCTTCTTTTTTAGAGGCAATTTCTTTTTTCTCTTTTAAATATCCTGAAACATTTACAATAAAACTTTTTGGTAATTTTTGCAATTCACGGGAATATCTCTCTTTCCTAGAATATTCATACAAATCATTATAAGTTATCATGTTAAAAAGAAAATTCAAAGATTTTTAATTATTGCTATAGTAAACTAATAAAATAACATATCTTAATTCCTCTTTATTTACTTAAAAATCTCTCAATCACCCCATTAAGTTTAGTAGATTAATATCAGAGGAATTTTTCTTTAATATTATTTCTTTTACCTAATAGAAGTTTACTAAGATTAATTGCTTCAACAAACTCATATCAGACTCAAAATCTTCAAGCCTATCTAGCTACTTCTGTTATACACAAGAAACATTATCAAATTAATAAAAATAAAGAGTTCTATTATCAATTAAAAAACTAAAAAGTTTATACTTTTATCAATAATTTCTTAATTTGAAATAAGTTTTATTTATTCCCATTTATTAATACCCTTTTATTTAATTTATCTAAGAAATCCTACTTTTTTAAAAAGCTCTTTACCAACCATACTACCTAAAGAACCTTTTCTCGCATCTTTTTCACAAAATTTCTTTTCTCTAGGAATGGAATTATTATAAAATAAAACTGGAACAGGATCTGAGGTATGAGCTTTTAGATTACAAACAGTAGAATGGTCTGCAGTAACAACAACATTAATTTTATTTTGGGGGGCAAATTTTCTCAAAAAATTAAAAAAAGTTTTATCTATATACTCAATCATTTTCTTTTTTTCAAGAGGTTTATTATCATGCCCAGGAAGATCAGTTTCTTTAAGCTGAATATATGCATAATCATTTTTTTTATAATTTTTTTTAATTAGTTTAATTGAAAACTTGCAAGCTTTTTTCAAACCTTTCCAAAGATTTTCATAAGAATCTAATCCAGTTAAATTGGGATAATCAAAAGAAAAATTAGTCATACCTGAAATTTCTGCAAAACCAGTTTCAAGAGGCATATAACCTAAAGAAACCCATTTTCTATATTGTTTTAATTTAGGTTTCTCTATACCAGGACTCCTAATTAAAAGATAATTTGCCTTAAGTAATCCTCTTCTTTTCCTTTCTAAATTAATTGGGTGTTTATCAAGAACTTCGAAAGCTTTTTCAAGAAAATTATTCACCAAATTAGAAGTATATTTTGAATTTTCCTCTTCATCAAGTGGCTTACAATCAGTAATCATAATTGCATCAGTTGCCTTTCCATTAACATAAGTTGTATCATTTCCAGAAATATTATCTGAAAAACCACCCCTAAAAACAAGAGCAGCTCTATGTTGAACTGTTGATTTAAAATCAAATTTGCAAGGAATCTCTATTTTATTTAACGCCTTTGTCAATATCTCAGCTTCAGAAGTAGTAAGTGTTCTTCCAGCCCTTCTATCAACAATATTTCCTTTTTTTAATGAATCAATTGTTGCAAAATTAACTCTAAAAGCTAAATCTCCCCTAGTTAATTTTAAACCTGCACCTATTGCAGATAAAGGTCCTCTTGGAACATTAATCCAATCATTTCCAAATATTGAAACAATTCCTGATTCAGAAGATGGTGCAAAACCAGGTTTAACAGGATACATCCACCCTAAAACACCTCTTGTAGCTAAAAAATCAAGATTAGGAGTTTCTGCTGATTCTAAAGGGGTTTTTCCATTAAGTAATTTATTAGGTCTATCCCCAATTCCATCCAAAATTACAAGTATACCTTTCATGAATTAATAAAGAAAAACACATTTATAAAAATTTGGTTGATTTAGAATAAACCATTTATTTATATAAAAACAAGAATTTTCATAAACTTATCATAATAATTAAATTGTAAGCTATTTTTTATTATCCTTTCTTTTTCTAAAATTTGAATAATCTATTATTTAAAATTTTTATTATCTCTTTTAATATTATTATTTTTATTTTAATTAAACTCTTTTCATAAAAATTCTATGAACTTAAAAATTAGTTAACATTATAAATCTTAACTTGTTCTAAAAATTATGTTTAAATCACTAAAGAATAAAATAAGTAACTGGTCAAAAAAAATTTCAGAAAAAGTGGAAACAAAATCTGAAATTGAAGAAACACTAACTGAAAAAGAAATAAAAATTCCGTTAAAATTTGAACTAAGAGAACATAATTTTCAACCTAATTTAGAAAAAATAAAAAAAATTGAGGGTGAGCTAGAAAACTCCAAGATAAAAGAATCAAAAAAAGGGTTTTTTGAAAAAATAACTTCTAAAGTAAACAAGGTCAAAATTTCTGAAGAAGAATTTATAGTTTATTCAGAAGAATTAGAAATGCTTCTCCTTGAAAATAATGTTGCCTTAGAAATAGCTGAAAAAGTAATTAAAAAACTCAAAGAAAAAATTGTTGGAAAAGAACTTTTAAAAAAAGAAGTTGAATTTGAAATAAAAGATTCTCTAAGGGAAATTATTGAAGAAATACTTATTGAACCTTTTGATATTAAAGAGAAAATAAAAGAAAAAAATAAAATAGAAAAAAACCCCTTTGTAATTTTATTTTGTGGAATTAATGGAACAGGAAAAACAACTACAATTGCTAAAATAGCAAGTTATTTGAAAGAGAATAATATTTCATGTGTTCTTGCTGCAGCAGATACTTTTAGAGCTGCTGCAATTGAACAATTAAAAAAACATGGAGAAAATCTCAAAATCAAAACTATTTCATCTGATTATAAAACAGACCCTGCTTCAGTTGGATTTGACGCAATAAATCATGCTAAAAAAAATAAAATAGATTGTGTTTTAATTGATACAGCAGGAAGAATCCATACAAATAAAAATCTATTAAAAGAAATTGAAAAAATATCTCGAATTTGCAAACCTGACCTGACATTATTCATTGGAGAGAGTATAACTGGAAATGATTCAATTGAACAAGTAAGAAGTTTTAATTTTTCAATAGGAATTGATGGAATAATACTCACAAAAGCAGACATAGATGAAAAAGGTGGGACAGCTCTTTCTTTAGGATATGTAACAAAAAAACCAATTTTATTTTTAGGCACTGGACAGGAATATAATGCAATCAAAGTTTTTAATAAAAAAGAATTTCTTAAAAGTATTGGATTAGAATAATAATTATTTATCTCCAACAATAAAAAAGCAAACAGCTATGAAAAAAATACAAGAAGGCAAAATCCAAATGATTTTAAATTTTTTGCGAGGTCGTTCCTTAACATTTAAATATTTATGGCCCTTATTTATTTTATGAACATTGAAGATAATATAAAGGATATAACTAAAAAGCTAGATATTATTTTTGAGAAATATTCCAATGTTCCTGGTTTTAATCATCCTAAAGAACATAGAATGTCTCCTATGAAAAAGGGTTGGGGACAAAAAGGGGATAAAAATAATATTTATAGATGGTGTTTACGTTATATGACTGGAAATACAGGGGATAGTTCTGCAACATTAGTAAGATATATGCCAAATGAAAAAATTCTTTATCAAATTATATGTGGAAAACCACGTGAACTAATTAATGTTAATAAAAAAACATCCAATCTAAATAAAATTTTAGATATTTTTGAAAAGACTATTGTTGAAAATATTATTAACGGAAGACTTCACAAAAAAGATTAGATTTAACAACTATTAAACATAGTAATTTTACGCTTTATGCTTTAATTCAGTGTAAAAAGAGTATATTTAAATATTTAGTGAATTCTTATTTTTTAAAGCATGGAGGAATAAAGCCATTCTATAAAAAATAAAGTTTAATTGAGTATAATATATAAGATAAAAGAAATTTTCAAAAAATAATCTCTTACTTTACCTTCTATTTTGCCTTTGGTAAATTAAATCTTTCTGTTCTATTACCATATTTAAAAATAAGATTTACATCAAATCCTTTCTCATCAATATTTGTTATAGTAATGTTTTCTGGTGAAGGCCTATAATCTTGTGCAAGAAATGAATTATCTTCCTCAAAAATCTTTTCAGGGATATTCTCTCTTAAATCAATCAGTCTATCATTGATATATTCCCCTCGCATAGCCGCAATATCAACTGAGATTGAATGGCCAACAACCATTAATCCATTTACTTTTTCATTAATAGCTATTGGAGTAGAATATCCATCATCAACCTCTACTGCAATTTTTTCTTCTAAATCTAATTTAATGTGAGTCCCGCCCATATTGCCTTTTATTAATGCTCTAAAAAATTCAGGCATTTTCTCTTCAATTAGTGACGGATTTTTTCCATATGATTTTCTAATTAGATTATAAACTCTTTCCCTCTCTTTTGAAATTTTTCCATTTCTTATATTGTCTAAATATTCTTTGGGTTTTCTAGTATTAGTAATTTTTTCTAAATGATCTGGATTTTCTTCAATATTAAAACACCAAGTCTTTGGGTTGAGAAGCCCATATCCTGCATGAAAACCTTCAAAAACAAAAAAATTTTTTTCAGATGTCGCAAGACAGGGATATTGATAACAATCAAAACCTACTAAACCTATGTGTTGATTAGATCTTCCAAATAATTCGCTTTCTTCTTTTGGATAAATTACCCAACTTTCTGTATCAACATCATCAATAATAATCTTATTTTCAAGTCTTTCTTCAACATATTCTCTAAGATAATCCTTTGCTGTTGACTGCACACCATTATTAAAACTCATGTAAGCATTGTTGATTTTTTTAAAATCTAATTCTTGAATTTTAATTATATCTTTTTCTGGAGGTTTCATTTTAGTTTTATTTTCAATTATTTTTACTATAATTACTTTCAAAATTTATATTATTTAAATCTTCCTATTTTAACTACTTTATAGTTAAGAATTAATTAAAATTGCAAGATAATTTCAAAATTTCTTTTTGTTTATAATCTTAAAAAAAATAATATAAAATTCGATTTTAATCTCTGTGAAGGCATCCCAAGCGATAGCGAGAGCCTGCAATACATGGCACGAGCGGAACAATTGAAAGGAGCCAAGTTCAAAAAATATTTTTCGTTCTCTAAGGGGATATAAATTAATATTCAATAATATTAAATATCTCTTTACTTAAGCGTTTTTGATGCATGTACATTGGCAAACGCAATAATTGCTGGAACTAGAATGACTGCAATACCAACAAGAGTCATGCTTTGATAAATATAACTTGTTTGAAACACTTGTCCTGAAAATATTGTTATCTCTTTATTTGGTTGAAGCACCATTGCAAGAAAAAGTTGGATAAATACACCAGCATAAAAAACAATTGGCGGATACCAATATGATTTTTTCCTCATGATTGCAGGCACCTTCTGTTTCTTTTGACGGCAAATAATCAAAGCAAAAATCTGGAATATGGTGTATGTAGCAAGATACCAACCTATGAAATTTGTAAATGGAATTCCAAAATAACTGCCTGGAGCATTCCAGATATAAGCTTTATTTATAGTTGCAAAGATGGGATCAAGGACATAATCCCACGAAGTAAGAAGAGCTGAGGCTATTAGTGGAATCAATACAATATTAGCCCCTTTTAATTTATTGCTGTAATTGCTTACCAGCGATTCAGCAACAGCCCAAAACACATAAGCTACAAGACCATATGCAAGCATAACTAGAATAGGAAAACCCATTAACTTTGGCCCAAAGACTTCAGTATAATGAAATAGACCATAAGGAAAACCAGTAGCAATACTCAATACTTCATAGAAAAAGCTCACTATTATTCCAAGCCCCATCAAGATTAAAAGTTTTTTTATTCCGAAATGGATAATTCCATGTGCAAAAACAAATATGCCCAGCGAAATACCAAGAAAAGGTACAAGAATAGCGGCTTTTATCCCCATGAAACCAGCTATTATATTGCCAATTATAAAAACAATACTCATTATTATTAATAATCTCAATAAATTTTGGTCTTCATATTCCCCTATATAATTATTATATAAGATATTATATAAATTTTTTGCTCCTTAAAAAGCCCATTAAGATTATCGTTCTTTCAAAAAAAATATTTTTTGAATCGAATATAATTCGGATTTAAAAAAGTAAGCAAAAGCTATTTGTCCGAAGGACTGGAACTCTCCTATTTTGTTTCTTTTTCTAAAAGAAAATAGAACTTAAATAAAATTGAACATAAGATCTAAGATAAAAGAAGTTTTTAGAATATAACGGGAAAAATTCTGTACTTGCCAAAAAAACAAGTAAAGCGAAAAAATTCTGTTAAATTCATATTAGCCAATCTGAACAAAATAAAGCGAGAAATGATAAACATCATTATTATTTTCCAATATCTAAAAATTAGTTTTCATCCTATCTCATTCAAAAATAAATTATTAACTTTCAAGTAGTAAAATAAACAAAAGATTTATAAATAAAGTATTTTTACTATATTTAAAATAAACAAAAATGAAAAAAACACTTATAACATTATTAATTGCAGGAACAGTTATATCTCCCTTTTTTAATAAAAATAATACAGCTTATTCTGCAAATAAACTACCTAAACAAACAAAACCTGTAAAGATTCCTCATTTTCAAAAATATGGTGACCTAGAAAATATTAATGATGGACAATATAGAGATGTTACCCAAATAGCAACTGCAGACCTTGATGGAGACGGGGATATGGATTTAATTATTGGAACAGAAACAGGCAGAATAATTTTATATGAGAATAAGATCCCACAAAAAAAATAAATCTTTCATTCTATAATTTTTATTTTTCAATAATTTCATTAAAATTTTGTTAATTAAAATTATAAGATAATTTAATTATTTCTTTTCGTTTATCATCTTTATTAAAACGAACCTTGAATAAAAAATTTGGGTGGATGAGCTTGTAAGACGAAGTAACTCTTTAAGCCCTGTTATGCTCTCCAGATAGAAATTGATTTTTAGTACAACAATGTCAAAGGCAAAAAATCAAGCATATAAAAGGCGAAGTCTTATTGTGTTAATAAATTAAGGGATTAGCAGATATATTATTTTTGATTCTTTTTTCTTAATTTTCCAATAAAAAACATTATCGAAATTCCAATTAATCCTAATATCAGCATTCCAATAAAAATGTTTAGACCATCAGGATTGTCAGAGAATAAAGCAAAAAAACCGATTCCCAAACAAATAAGTCCAAGAATATATCCTAATGGAATTATAGTTGAATAAAATCCACTCTGCTCCAAAACACTCATTCTATGTTCAGCAGTTGATTTTAAAGAATCCTGTTTTTTGAAAAAATTTGTTTTTTTACTTAGCCAATAAATAAAAATTATAACTAAAACAATCCAAATTCCCCAAACTAAATAATTTAAATTTGATGGAATAAACTTATAAAAAATTCTCCAAAGAATATGATAAATAAGGAGAATCAAAAATAATGTTATTCCTAGGATTTTTTTCTCCATAAATTAAATTAAATAATGCATGTTTAAATATCTTTAGATTTAATCGAGCTGACTTTTCTTTAGTTTTAGGGGATTTTTTATTAAGTATAAAATCTGCACTCAATTCATATTTTTATCAAAAACTTATTTATAAGAATAAATAAGACAAACCATAAATTTAATAATACATCATCTACTTCTTAAAACATGTTAGAAAACTTAGGACAAGCGTTAAAAAAAGCAACAGACAAAATAGCTAATGCTATCTTTCTTGATAAAAATTTAGTAGACTCTTTAGTCAGAGATTTGCAAAGAGCACTTATTGAAGCAGATGTAGATATACAACTAGTAAAAGAATTAAGTAATAAGATAAAAAAAGCAGCAATAAATGAAAGAATAAAAAATATTGATAAAAAAGAACACTTAACAAAATTACTGCATGATGAACTTGTGAAAATTTTAGGTAAAGGAAAAAAACTTGAATTACTACCTTCATCAAAACAAAATAGAATAATGTTTCTGGGTTTATATGGAGCAGGAAAAACAACAACAGTTGTAAAAATAGGAAATTATTATGCAAAAAGAGGGAAAAAAGTAGCTCTAATTGGACTAGATGTTCATAGACCTGCTGCAAAAGAACAGCTTAAACAAATGGCTGAAAAAATAAAATTAGATTATTTTATAGATATGGAAGAAGATAATGCAATAAAAACCTGGAAAAATTTTGAGAAAAAAGGCAAATTAAAAAATTATGATTTAATTTTAATTGATACAGCAGGAAGACACACTCTTGATAAATCTCTAATAAAAGAAATAAAAGAAATAAAAAAAGAGACTAAATCAACAGAGACAATCTTAGTTATGCCTGCTGATATTGGGCAGGCAGCAAAAGCCCAGGCAAGTCAATTTAAAGAGGCACTTGATATTTCAGGTATAATAATCACCCGTATGGATTCAAGTGCAAAAGGTGGTGGTGCTTTAACAGCATGTGCTGAAGCAAGTTCTGACTCAGAAACACCTGGAATTTATTTTATCACAACTGGAGAGAAAATAAGTGATATAGAAAAATTCAATCCAGAACAATTTTTATCAAGATTACTTGGAATGGGAGATTTGCAAACTCTTATGGAAAAAATAAAATCAGTTACAGACCAAGACAAACAAAAAAAATTACAATCAAAAATTGAACAAGGAAAAATAACTTTAAATGATGTTATAGAACAGGTTAAATCAATGAATTCTCTGGGGGGATTTGATAAAATAAAAAATATGGTGCCTGGATTTAATTCTGCGAAAATTCCAGAAAATGCTCTTGAAAATCAAAGCTCAAAAATTGCAAAATGGGAGCATATTATTAAATCAATGACTCCACAAGAAAGAGAAAATCCAGAGATTTTTGATGATAAAAAAACAGGAATATCTAGGATAAATCGTGTAGCAAAAGGTTCTGGAGTAAATAATAGTGATATTAGAAGTTTATTAAAACAATATAAAATGTTAAAAGAAATGGTAAAAGACTCTTCAAATTTTGACTCTGAAAAACCAATGTCTCAGAAACAAATGCAAAAATTAATGAAAAAATTTGGTAAGAAAAAAATGATGAGATTTTAAAAATATCTTTTAGAGTATATAAATTATTAAAAAAAACATTAATTTTAAGAAAAGATGGATTTAAACAAAATAGTTTTAAGGGGTATAACCACATTTAAAGATGCAGCAAGTTTAAGAGCAGAATTAAATAATTTGCCTGTGTCTTACGAACCTTTTCCTGATTTAAAAAAAGAACAAAAAACAGGAGTACTTTTGTTTAAAAATGAAATAATTTTAACTCCCATGATTGGAGAAAATAAATTTTACAATGGAAGAATAAATTTCCCTGAATGTTCAGGAGGAACATCTTTTTGTTCACCTGAAACTCAAGAGATAATAAAAGATATTGAATTTGAATATAATAAAAGAAAATTTGTTTTATACAGAACAGAAAGAAAAATATCACTCTCCTTAAATTCTAAACTATTTAAAGAAAAATTATATCAAAATTTATTCCATTCTGCTATATGAGCTTCTCTTGCCTCAATTATTGCCTTTTTCAAAAATTCACACATCTCTTTATCATATCCAGAATTTTTCTTTTGTTTTCTTTCTTGAATATCCTCTTGAATTTTTATTAAATCAGAATTAGATATTATAGAATAATCTCGTATCTTAATTAAATCTCCAGATTTCTCTAAAGAATCTTTTTCTACAATTTCATAATATACCTGCCCCATTGGTGAATCAGACACTAAATTTCCAATTGTTCTCCCAGGATATTTATTTTCAACAAATTCTTTTATTTCTAATCTTTTTCCAATTGCCTCTGAAATACCTCTAAAATGATTCTGAATTAGTTTATCTTCTTTCATAGAACCGGTTATAATAGTAGCAGTATTGTTAAACTGATATCTTTGCTCATCATTAACTTGTTTTTGTTCGTTATTCAATTCATTATAATCTTCTGCAGAATATGAAAATAATTTTGCATTTTGCTCTAATTTTTCAAGCGTGTTTAAATTCATAAATTCACTCTTACGAAAGATTAAAACATAATATTTAATGTCTCCAAAACTATTATAAATATCATAAGAACCTATACACATCCACTCAAATTCAGGATAATATTTAGGAATATAATTCTCTCCAACAGATTTTGCTAATTCCAATGAAACAAGGGTTTCTCTAAGTTCTTTTATCTCGCAATTACTTGTTCCAATAATATCTCCATTATTTAAATTAACAAAAAACAATATCCCTCCTGCAAGGATAATTAAAATTAAAATTGCTAAAATCCAAATTAATATAGAACCTTGTTTATTCATATTTGAAAAATAAATAAAAGTTTAAAAAACTATTCATCTTCTCTCTAAGATATTCTTAAGTTCTTCTTTAACCTCTTCAAAAACATCTTTCCAATTTCCAGATTTTTTTTGTCTAAATAATCTCATGCTTGGATACCAAGGACAATCATCTCTTTTAAAAAACCAACGCCAATCTGGAATAAAAGGTAACAAAATCCAAACAGGTTTATTCATTGCACCAGCTAAATGAGCAACTGAAGTGTCTACAGAAATAATCAAATCTAAATTTTCAATAATAGCAGCTGTATCAGAAAAATCCCTAATATTTTCAGAAAAATCTATTAATTTAAAATCATCTAATTTCTCAGGGTTTTTTTCTTTTTGTAATGAATATATCTCAACTTCAGGAAATTCATTTAAAAATTTAAATTCTTTAAAATTTATTGATCTATTCTTATCATTAGAATGTTTTGAATTTCCAGCCCAAACAATCCCAATTTTAAATTTATCTGTATTAAGTTTTAATTTAAATTTTTCTACAAGATTAATATCTGCTTTTAAATAAGGAACCTTATTAGGGACATTATTTAAATTTGTTTTAAATATTTTTGGAATACTCATAAGATGAATATAAAAATCAAAATTCTGGGAAGAATTATCTTGTTTTTCTATAATCTCATCAATTTCAAGATTATTTTCAAATAAAGTTTTAAGCTCTTTTTTACACTCTAAAATAATATATCCTTTTTTTTCTTTAATAAAAGGCAAATATCTTATGAACTGAATATTATCCCCAAAACCCTGCTCTAAAATAACTAAAATTTTCTTATTTTTTAACAAAGAGCCATCCCACTGAGGTTTATTAAAAATTCTTGAATCAGTGGGGCTTTTTTTCTTAAATCTGCAATCATAATCTTCCCACCCAATTTCAAATTCCCCTAAAAGAAGTAAAACAAGGCTTCTATTCCAGCGAGCATCATAAAAATCTTTATCAAATTCAATTGCTTTATCATAATACTCAAGAGCTTTTTCAAACTCTCCTTTATTTTTAGAATAAATTCCAAGATTATAATAAATAAAATGAGTATTTTTGTATAAAGGATTAATCTCTAAAACTTTTTTAAAATTTTTTACAGCTTTTTCTTCATTATTCAATGCATCATAAGACATTGCTAGATTATAATGACAAATAGCACTACCAGAATTTATTCTAATAGCCTTTGTTATTTTCTTAACTGCTTCTTCATATCTACCTAATTGATAATCAATTGCTCCCAATAAATTCAATGCATTAAAATTATCTGGCTCTTTCTCTAAAATTTCTTTATAAAGAATTTCAGCACTATCTAATTCCCCCTCATTATGTTTTTTAGCAGCTAAATTTAAAAGTTGATTAATAATTAATTTATCCTCCACCATATAAACTCAAAGAATTTAAATAGTTTATAATAATTTCCATAAAATGACAAAGATAATCGCTCAGGGAGCAGAAGCAATCATCATAAAAAATAAAGAGATAATTACAAAGGATAGAATAAAAAAATCTTATAGAATCCTTGAGATAGATAATAAATTACGAAAAAGAAGAACTCGTTCTGAAACAAAAATTCTTGAAAAAGCATCTAAAATAATAAACTGCCCACAACCAATAATCACAAAAAATAATGATTCAAAAATAAAAATGCCTTTTATACAAGGGAAAAAGCTTTCAGATCATTTAAATGATTTTTCATTAAAAAAACAAAAGCAAATTTTGGAACAAATAGGAGAAGATGTTTCAAAATTACATGAGGAAAATATCATTCATGGGGATTTAACAACAAGCAATATGATTTTAAAAAATAATACAATTTTTTTCATAGATTTTGGACTAGGTTTTCAAAACGGAAAATATGAAGACAAGGCAGTAGATATACATCTATTAAAACAAGCTCTTGAAGCAAAACATTTTGAAAACTGGGAGATTTTATTTAATAAATTCTTAAAAGGTTATACAAAATCAGAAAATTCAAAAATTGTTCTTGAAAGATTAAAAACTGTTGAAAAAAGAGGGAGATACAAGAAATAATTACTTCTTTTTAACACCTTCAAAAGCCCTTAATATTTCTAATGGAACTCCTAATACAACGGTATTACTTTGGTCACTACTTAAATCATTAAGAGTCTGTAATGTTCTAAGATGCAATGCTCCTGGAGCACTTGCTAAAGTTTTTGCAGCTTTTGCCATATTATCTGCTGCAATTACCTCTCCCTCTGCTTTAATTATAACTGCTCTTTTCTCTCTTTCTGCTTCTGCTTGTTTTCCAATAACTCTCTTCATCTCTTGAGCAAGGGTAATATCTTTTAATTCAACACTATTAACTTTTATCCCCCAAGGATCAGTCTCTTTATCAACAATTCTTCTTATTTTCTCACTAACCTCATCACGTTTACTTAATAATTCATCTAACTCAACTTCTCCAATAATATTTCTCATTGTTGTTTGAGCTAATTGAGAAATCGCGAAATTAAACTTCTCTACTTCAATAATTGTTTTTTTAGCATCAATTACCTTATAATAAATAACAGCATTTATCCCAACAGTAATATTATCTTTTGTAATAGATTCTTGATCAGGAACATCTGCAACTTTGACTCTAATATCCACTCTTTGCCAAGATTGAATAATGGGTATAACCAATTTTAATCCAGGATTCATCACCCCAGCAAATTTTCCTAATGTAAATTTAACTCCTCTTTCATATTCTTTAACAATTTTCAACCCTGTTAAAATAAAAAAAGCAACTACTCCAAAAATATAAATCCATACCATTATATTACAAGAACAAATTATTTTATAAATGTTGCTGAATAGCCTTCTCAATAAATAAGACTAAAAAAAACCTTTATAGCAAATCTAATATTTTATTATATTCCTTATATTTATAAATCATTAAATTTCATTAATGTCCTGAAGTAACAATTCAAATTTATCATAACCTGCTTCTGAATTAAAATGCCCTGCACCTTCTATTAATTTAATATCCACATCTAATTTATTACCTAAATCTTTTGATTTTTCTAATGGAACATAAGGATCATTATTTGAATGATAGATATAGAATTTATTACAATTATTCTTTATTTTTTCCCAATCAAACTCCTTTGTTGTAAATGTTTTATTTATCCTATCAAATTCGGAATTATTTATATTCCCAAAAAAACCTGCTATAAAAAAACATGCTTTTACCTTAACAGCAATCTGTTCTAATATTGACAATATAAATGAAGGACCTAAACTATGACCTATGAAAATTGTTTCTTCATCTATTTTATTAAAATACTCATTAAAAACTTCCATCCAATTATTTAAATTCTGATTTATTGGTGTTGGAAATTTTGGAATATGAACAATTTGACCCCTCTCTTCTAATTTTAATTTCAACCAGGGAAACCAATTTTCATTAGGATTTCCATATGAACCATGAATTATAAAAAATTTCATTTAAATTTTCTCCTTAAATAAACTAATTCCATAGCCCCACCAGGATGTAGGCAAGAATTGTCCCAATTATGTGGAACTTAAATTC
>CAZRJS010000002.1:0-7439 GCA_964600565.1 Candidatus Woesearchaeota archaeon
TTTTCTTTTTCTAATAATTTTCTCATTTTTAATCTTCAAATTTCAAATTATCAAATTCAGCCCATTCTCCAGATCTTCTTAAAAATTCTTCATGCAAGATAATCTCCTCTGCTTCTTGATTATCAAACTCCCATATTTTTATTGGCCCCTGAATTCCCCTATAATTTACAAACTCTCCTAGATAAATTTTTTGTGATTCTAAATTTTCTGTTAATAAACTCTGCTCTGAATGCACAAGCTCTAAGCTTTTATATATATCCAGAGGGTCATTCATTAAATATAATTGTGCAAGTGTGCTGTACATTGTTCTTGGGGAAAGATAAATCAATGCTCCAAGAGAATCAATTTGTGTTCCTGAATTAGAATCATAAAGCCTGGGCATGATAAATGCAGTTGCATTTAGCCCTTCTTTAAAATCAGTATAATTTCCATTAACATAAAGATACCTCAAAGGAATTTTATATTGTTTTTGATTATATATAAATATCCCTACAGGTTGCTTAAACATATTTTTATTTGTTTCTTGTTCCAAGATTATTCCTGCTATATAAGATTTATGACTTGGAGAGCCAAATTTATCATAAACTGCTCCTGGAAGGAATATTTCTGATTGATTTTCTTTAAAAATTATATCATCTTCTACCCCATATCCTCCTTGATAAATCCTGATAGTAGTATTTGCAGTTTCCTGAATTGTTTCAGGTTTTGAAATCATAGAGGGTAAGCCTGCAATTCTATCCCACTCAGAACTACTCCCAATACTTGAATATGCAGTGTATTTTCCAATATCTGTGGGGTCTATTAATAAATATGATGCATTATTTGATTTCATAAAACTCAATAAAGTTGCGGGATTTGGACTGGTTAAAACATACCTACCAATTAAATGGTCTCTAAAAGTTCCTTCAAAATGCCCCCCATCTGATAAAACAGGTCTCTCTCCTAAATATTGGACCCAATATCCATAATCCCACCAGTGAACAAATATCCCTTCTTGGATGGTATTTTCTCTTACCCAGGACATTGTTTTCTGCCATTGCAAACTTGCTGAAGGTCCGGTATATTTAGCCTGATTTAAACTAGAGTGATAAAAATTAAAAGAACTCCATATTAAGAATATCACAGCAAAAATGCCTATTATATAAAGAGTATATTTTAATGTCTCTTCTTTTGATGTTTTAGCATAATTGAAAAAATTAATTACACTATATCCCGCCATAAAACAGAAAAAAGGAGTTATAACAAAAAAAAGCCTTATAGCCCCTCTTCCAGAAATTAACATAAACACCAACCATGATGATAAAATTAAAAGTTCGCTTTTTATTTTAAGATTATCTTTAAAATAAATATACAAAAAAGAAGAAAAATAAAAAATTAAACTTCCAAAATAGATAAACCCACTAATAAAATTATCTCCATTAAATAAAGAGGATGGTGAAATTCTGCTGAATAATATTCCGAAAATAAATATTGCCCAAGCAAGAACAAATAATGCCTTGTTTTTTATTTTTTTAATTCCTTTGGAAATATTTAATCCAACAAACATCATTCCTGCTAAAGAGAGATAAAAAATTGTTTTTCCAGTTTGTGAAATCCAATCATTTAAATAAGGCTGCTTATTCTCTGCGACTGTTAAACCTAATCTATCTGTTCCAAAAGGATCTAATAATCTTTCTATAACTCCTGCAAATAATCCGAAAACATCTTTTCCAATAAGCATTAATCCTATTAATCCAATTACAAGGGTCAAAACTCCGCTTAAAATAATCCGATATTCTTTTATTTTTTCATTTTTAATTTTATTCTCATATAAAATCACGAAATAATCAACTATAATAAATGCAAGGGTAAACATGCTTAATATCCCCATTGAACCTAACATATAATAATTAAATGCCTGACCAAAATTATAACCAAGAACTTCTGCAAAAATAAGAGTAGCAAAAATCCATGCACCATAAAAATAAATATAATTAAGGATGTCCTTTTTATTTTCTTTTTTATGCTTAACATTAATAATCCAAAATAATAAAAAAGTGAAAGGAATTATCATAAAAAGAAATTTAGCTATCCCTCCCCAACTAACTATTGTAAATGATGTTGCTAATCCTAATAATGCTCCAAAAGAAATTATTTTGATTAAATTTTTCCTTTTATTTTTTTCAAGATTTCTTAAGCCAAAACTAAATATTAACAATGCTAAAAAAAAACTAAACATTCCTATTGCTTCGTGGTCTGAAAAACCTGCAAGAGTCCTATATAAGTAAGAAGGAATTAGTGTTAATATAATACTGCTAATAATAGCAATAGATTTTGAATTTGTTAGTGTTAGGGTTAAAAAGAAAAAAACTAACAATCCTAATGCAAAGAAAATAACTGGATAAATTAAATGCGCATAAGCTATACTTACTTCATCTCCAAAAAAATTCATTACTTTATGAATTAACAAAGTGGTCTGGGGAAGGATCTCCATTGTAAATTTTGGTTCATAAGGCTGTCTTTTAAAATCTTTATCAGGAAGTTCTCCACCATTATCATTAATAGCTTCAGCAACTCTTAGAAAATAATATGGGTCAAGAGCAAGAGGGATATATTCTCCAGAGGTATTATCCTTTAATAAAGGCATATTTTGTAATCTTATCCAAGAACCAAAGATTATCAAACTAAGTAATAAAATGCCCATTAAAATTTGCTTTGTTCTTTTCTGTTTTAAAAAATTAAATATTTTCTGGCTTTCTTTATTAAATTTGAAATCGTCTTTAATATCTGAATATTTTGGCTTTTCTCTTTCAAGAGTTTTTATTTCTTTTTCTGCTATATCTCTAACTTTTTTTTGTTCATTTATTATTCTATCTTCTGATTCATATAATTTATCTTTTTTCTCATACTCCTTTGTTTTATCCATATCTTTTTCCAAATTAGTTATATCAGAACTTCTTTCTGATTTATCTTCTTCCATCATTAAATTAGAAAAATTGATTTTAAAAACTTAGTTATTTTAGAATTTTTATGAACCTTATAATTTCTAAGGAGAATATCATCTTTCTATTAATATTTGTATGCTATCTGAATTACTTTATAAAAATAAAATAAAGGCTATTAAGATTACTATTATCTGGAATGCATTTATTAAATATACCACTTCTTTCTCATAAACTTTCTTATTTGATTTCATTTTTTTAAGGATATAAATTGCTAAATGTTCTAATCCATATATTTTTTTATAAGGCAATTCAAGAGTGTTGTCTTCATTTGGTTTTCCAAAAGAATACTTTTTCAAACCCCCCCTTAATTTTAATATCATTTCAATTATATAAGGCAGGAAAATAAAAGCTGCAATTTTCTCAAAATTTCCTAAAATAGCCATAGATGCTATTAACGCCCCAATAGATAATGTGATTGAATCTCCAGGGAAAACTTTTGCAGGATAAAGATTAAAAAGATAAAACGCAAATAATGCAGCAACCATAACTATCCCTATTAATGCCAACCAGATAGAACCTGTTTTATAAGCTACAAAGGATAATGCAGATAAAATTATTATTCCCTGACTTGATTCTAAACCATTGTAACCTGCTAAAAAATTATAAACTGTTGAGCACCCCACAACTGCAAAAGGAATTAGAATGATTGGATATATAATCCCTAAATTTACAATACCAAAAAAAGGAATTGCCATGGAAGAAACACCCATATTTAATGCTATTAATGGAACTGCTGCTACTAATGCAAGTAATAATCTAACTCTTTTTGATAGTCCTCCCTGTTTCCAGCCTAGAAGATCATCTACAATACCAATAAGAGAAAACATTAATATCACTGTTATTAGTGCAAGAGTTTTTATTATATTTCCATTTATTCCACCTAAAATAAATGTCTCTAAAGCAATATAAACAAAAATTCCAATTACAAATCCCATTATAATTATTATCCCTCCAGAAGAAGAGATATTTTTTGTTTTTTCTTTAGAAAATTTATTCATATCTTCCCAGACAAATCCAAGTTTTTTTGTTTTTTTTATCCAGGAGGGCAAAACTAAAAGAGTGATTAAAAATGCAATTAGAGGAGATAAAATCAAAATAGATTGTTCCATTTTTTAACTATCATTTTACTTTTTAAATTTAATTATTTTTTTAAAAATCATTTTTTATTTAAAGAAAATTGGGGTAATATAAACTTCAATTAATGCTGCAATAATTAGTATAATCAGTGCCATAAATAATAAAACAACTGAATTTTCTGCAACTTTTAAAAATTTTCTACTTTTAATTCCATTTCTTATCACCCCTATTCCAAATATCCCCCCTGCAAGAGCAGTTATAAAATAGGCTGTTATTTCTGGAAATCCATGTATCATATATCTCATTAATCCAGAAAATACATCGCTTAATTGATATTTTGCAAAAACCCCTATTGCTGCAGCAATAACACTTGCATTCCATATTAAAACAAATATTGCCCCTGCACCAAAAATTAATGAGAAAATTAGGGTGAATATCATTACAAAAACATTATTTTCTATTATAGATAGTAATCTTTCAGATTTTGAAAACCCTCCTGTAGATTCAAGAAAATTTCCAGTAACACTATATCTTGAAACGCAATCTTCTACATTTCCAGGTTCATTTATCTGACAGAAAGTCTGTATTTGAAAATTTAATAAATTATCATTTTGCAAATATATATTTAAAATAGCAAAGGAAATTACAAAACCTAAAAATAAAAACATTAAGGCAAAAATAGCATTTTTATGCATTTTCCAAACTTCAAAAAAACCTTCTGTCTCTTCATCTTCTTGTTCCTCATTTCTTATAATAAAATACATAAAAGGGAGAGAAAACATTATACAAAATGCTACAACTGTCATTCCAGAAGCCTTTGATAAAGCAGGGTCTGTTGAAAAAAGCCAATGGACTAAAAGTAAAGATAATGCCCCATAAATAAGCCCTATAAAAAACATTTTCCAGGGTCCTTTTTCAGCTCTTTTTGGATTAATCAGTGATTCTAACATATTAATATAAAATTAATCTTACTTTTAAATATTGCTTATTATTAAGAATAATATTTAATTTCTTACAAGTTAATTAGTGTAAATAAAAAATAAAACCTTTTTATATATTAATTCTATTGTAGTTCATGGAAAAACAAAAAAATTATAAAAAATTTAATAAAATTATCAAGGATATTAAAACTATTAAAATTCAGGGAGCACGAAATATTGCAGAATCTGCTTTAAAGGCATATTATCTTATTCCTACAAAAAAATCTAAAAAAAAATTATTATCAATAAGACCTACTGAACCTATGTTGAGAAATGTCCTTGGAAAAACAGGAGAATATTCTTGTGAAAAAATTTTAGGACATTTTAATGAAACTCAAAATAAAATTAATAAAAATATTTTTAGGATAATAAAAAAGAATGATATTATTTTTACTCACTGTCACTCTACAACTGTAATTAATTCTTTAATTTATGCAAAAAAACATAATAAAAAGTTTGAAGTTTATAACACAGAAACTCGCCCTTTATTCCAGGGAAGAAAAACTGCTAATAAATTAAGAAAAGCAGGTATAAAAGTTACAATGTTTGTTGACTCTGCCTTAGGTGTTGCTTTAAGTAAAAAACAAAAAACAAAAAAAGTAAATAAAATTTTCTTGGGCTCAGATGCTTTATTAAAAAAAGGTATAATAAATAAAATAGGGAGTGGAGTGATTTGTAAAATTGCAAAAAGTGAAAAAATTCCGGTTTATATTCTTGCAGACTCCTGGAAATTTTCAATAAAACCTGTTAAATTGGAACAAAGAAACTGGAAAGAAATCTGGAAAACTAAAATAAAAAGAGTAAATTTGAAAATTAAAAATCCTGCGTTTGAATTTGTTCCAAAAAAATTTATAACAGGGGGAATTATTAGTGAATTTGGTATTATGAGATATAAATCTTTTATTAATAAAATAAATTAGGGGGAATTTTATGAATAAACAACTTGAATATTTAGCAGTAAAATTCTGTGAAAAATTACCCTTAAATATCACTTTATTTGAAAAACAAGGTTTATGTTCTAAACCAACAAATTATTGTAATTACTGCAAAAAGGAGAACATAAAAAATTATTCATGTAATAAAAAAACTTATATGATAAATATTAATCTTAAAAATATACAAAAATTTAATATAATCAGGATTTTTTCTTTTTTTTCCTTCCTCTTTTATCTCTAGAAAAAATATTTACAAGAGCATCATCAGCTTTTAGAGATTTATAATTTATTTTACTGGATCTTATACAACTTCTTCTTATTATATCCTCAATCTGCTCTTTTAAATCAAAAAAATTTTTCTTCGCTCTTTTTTCAAGGATTTTTAATTCAATTTCATCTAAGAAAATTGTTATTTTAGGCATTTTATTATTTACTTCAAATAAATTTTATAAAAAGGTCTTATAACCAAAATTATAAAAACTACTAAAAAATACCAAGGATTTACAGAATTTACCCAGGTCATTGCAGCACTCCATATTGTTATTATAAACAAAACAAAAGCAACAACACTCCATTTAATTAAAGCCATATCCCAAGCATCTATTTTCTTTAATCTCTTATTTAACCAAGCTATCATTTTATCACCTCCTTTCATTTTTTCCTAACATAAACTTTCTGAACTTTAAATGATTTATATATTCCTTCTAAAATATCTGTTCCTGCATAACCAGCTAATAAAGAAATACGAGGATCAAAATTAAAAATTATTCCGACAAAAATACCTATGATTAAAGCAATAGCAACAGTAATAAAATAATAAGCCCATAAAATCCTCCTTCTCAAAGATAATGCTTTAAGTAAACCTACTAACCCTCTTGTTAATCCCCCAACTCCACCTAGTAAACCTGCTAAAAAAATAACATCCATCTTTATTTTTTATCATCTCCTTTAAAAAAATAAAACCAAGTGTATTATTTAAGGATTTTGGTTTTTAGAATTATCCTTAGAAATTATCTAAAATAATTTTCAATACTTTTTCTTACATCATCCCATAATTCCATAATTTCAGTACGATAATCTTCTATCTCCCATGCTGGAACTCTATTAAATTTTATTCCAGATATAAAGGAAGAATCTTTATCATAAGAAATAGATTCAAAAGAATCAAAAGCCATAGAAACCTCAAAATTCCTGATATTGGCAGATACCTTTAATGTGCCTTTATTCTCTAATGAACTTTTTATTTTAGAATCATAGAGATAATTAATAAAATACTCAATTTTTCCACTTACATCAGCAGGTAAATGGTTAGATAAATAACATAACAAATTTTGAGCCTTTTTAATTCCAATCGGTTTAGGAAAATTAATTGTTGTTTTTTCAATTAATTCTTTTTCTGACATAAAAATAATTAAATTTAAGTCTTTTTAATAATTATTATTGTTTAAAAGATATTTAGTATT
>CAZRJS010000002.1:7539-8902 GCA_964600565.1 Candidatus Woesearchaeota archaeon
ATTATTATTGTTTAAAAGATATTTAGTATTTTAATTATTCTTTTTCTCTTCACTCTCATTATTTTTTTCCACTTCAGCATTATGCTGAGCCTCATCAATCATTTTTAAAATTTCTTTATTAAGTTCATCTAGATTAGTTTTAATCTCTTGTTTAACTCCCCCTAATTTTTCTATTTGCTCATTAATTAATTCTTTTGTAGTTTCTATATTTTTTTTAACAAAACTTTTATTCCCTATATCAACTAAAAATTCTTCAGAAATAAGTTCTGCTTTAACATAAATTCCTTTACCAAGATGAGCAAGAATCTCTTCTCCCTTTTGTCCTTTTAATTCATCCATTCCTTTTTTTAATGAAGTCATTTCTACAATTGCTTTTTCTATTGCATCTAACTGCTGATTTAAATTATTCATCTGTTGCTCAAAAAAACTGAGTTGATACATTACTTCTTGTTGTTTTTCTTCCATATTAAATTGAGAAAAAAAGGGTTTTTAAGATTATTGGATATTGAGAGTGTTAAGTTTTCGTGGCTTAAATAGTAGTAGATGGTTACAAAGGTTATCACGACGGATGTAGAAAAGCATTTAGAAATTGGGATAACGAAGAAAAGTTAAATTTACTTCAATTGTAGGGCATAGAAAAGAATTGAATAATAATGCTGTTGAAAACTTACACGCCCGTCAAAAAGAAATGTTAAAAGTTCGTAGAGAGGGTTAATCAAGGTCAAGATTACGCAGATGGTTTTAAGATATTTCCTAACTTTGTAAGAAAGAATGTTAAAGATAAAACAACACCAGCAGAAAAGTGTGAGATACATCTCAATAATTCTAATAAATGGGCTGGACTTCTTTTGAATAGTTTAGAAAATGGTAGATAGTGAAACAACATACGGAAAATTAAAAAAAGGATTGATTGAATTGGCGGAGGGTTATCCAGATTTTATGTTCTTTGGAAAGATTGAATATTTTTTAGGAACCAGAGAAATTTCTATCAAAGTTTTAGCAAAAGATAAAATAATAGAATTGGCTTCAAAAAAAGAAGAAAAGATACTCAATAAAAAACTCTCCTCTGAACAACTTTCCTTACTAAGAAAAGGAGAAAAAGAAAAACCTGATTATTGGTATCGCCTAACTGCCAAAGGAGTTGATTTAGCTAACTCCATGATTAATTTAGAACATAGTGAAAGAATGACTGGACATAGTAAAAAAATGTTGGATTATACCAAATCAATTAAAACTTTGACTTGGGTTATAGTTAGTGTAACTATCCTAACTTTTATAATCTTTATTATATCTCTTATAAATTAACTCCCGACATTTGACAAGAGGATTAATTTTTAGGATAACCCCCTAATGTTTGACGAAC
>CAZRJS010000002.1:9002-14272 GCA_964600565.1 Candidatus Woesearchaeota archaeon
AATAATTCTCTGCATTAAACCTCTAATAACAGGATCTTTTATTATTATTATTTCAACCCTTCCTTCTATTCTTTCTTCATATAAAGAATCTCTAATCATCGCAAGATATCTTTCTCTTTTTTCTCCGTCAGGTAACTTATCTGCAAAAAATTCTGCTCTTCTTAAAGATCTGTCTAAACCTTCAGAATGTTCACCTGCAGGAAGAGAAATCATTGTTTTATATAATATATTATTTGTAATAACATTCTTTCCCACTAACCTAAATTTTCCTTTTTGAGTTTTAATTTTAGTTAAGATATTTTTATCAAATAATCCTCCATATTGATTTCCATCTGCTAAAAAACCAGGAACACATTTACTCTTAATTGGTTCATAAGCAATACACATGACATCCCTCCAAAATTCAGTGTCTCTTTCTGCAGTTGAACCTGCTCCATGAATCTGCCTTCCAGAAACATTGTATAACTTTCCTTCTTCCAATAACATAGAATCAAAATTAATTTTTATATAAAAAGATTATTGTAATGGAAAATCACACAACTTTTAAGTATTTTCTTAAAATACTGCTAAATATCAACGAGAAAACAATATAAAAAATAAACCAACTCATAAATCCAAGTAATTTTGGATTTCCTGCTGCCTCGAAAAAGTCCATAAACCATCTAAAAAATAATACAAATGGAATTCCAGTGAATATAATTCCCCTCATACTTAATTTCATCATTTTTGGAATTGATTCAAAATTTTTCTTTTGAAGCTCCATTATTTTTTCTGGATGGTCTTTATATTTTTTCATCTCTTTTTGAACTTCTTTTTGCTCTTTTTTAAGTTCTTTAAGTGTCTCCTGGTCAGTTGCATATTTTTGAACAAGAGTTGTTATAACAGTAAGAATAAATACAATTATTATCATACCGATTTCTAAATTCCATCTAAGAAGAAATCCTGCACTAGGATTAAGAACATAATCTACAGAATTTTTAATAAATTCTAATTGGTCCCAAAAAAATGCTACAAATAATGTGGCAAGCATAACCATTGCAATTAATCTAAAACTACTTTCTTTTCCTCTTTTATCCATTTTAAATTAAAATTTTTTACTTTTTAAATTAACCCCCTATTAATTTTTTCATCACAGGATTCATATCAACTGAATGTTGTTGTGCAATATTTTGATAAAGCTGGAACATAATCATTATAACTAACAACATAGCAGTTCCTGAAATTAAAGCCCCAACTAAATTTGTAATTGAAGCAAGCAATCCAATAGCAATACCCCCCATAATAGTCAAGGGGATTACATACCTATCCAAAATACTTTCAAGTATTCTTATGTCTTGCCTGAAACCTGAAACTTGCAATCCAGATGAAGCTATTTTTTTTGCCTGTGATTTTGAATCCATCCCAGATGTTTTAACCCAAAAAAAAGCAAAAATTGTTGAAAAAAAAGTAAAAAATAAAACATGAGTTAAACCTTGCAAAAGATACTTAGGAAGAAATCCTCCCTTAATAATTAAATTGAGTAAATTTGTAGAACCCATCCAAAAAGCTAAACCTGAAATAGCTCTTCCCTCTACAAAATGCCCTAACCAGGTAAAATGTGATGCAAACCTCGGCATTCCCGAACAAATAGTTGAATTTTCTGCAATTGCTTCTGCTAAACAAGGCTGTGCTGCATTTTCAATCATCCCTCCAAAAAGTTGTATATTTGCAATTAATGCTGCAGTTAATATAACTGGTATAACAGAAGCATAAAAAAATGATAAAGGCCATTTTATATTATAACCCCTAATTTTTCCAAACGATAAAGGAATTTCAACTTTAAGTGACTGTGCCCACACAATAATAAGAAAAACAATAACAGTCGCTAATATAGTTGCTGCTGCAGAAAAAGCAGCAGTAGGATGTTGCAAAATCATTTCTTGAAAGAAAGACAACACCCTTCCTGGACAAGAAATTCCTTTAAAATCCAACAAACAAATTTTTCCATTTTCATCTATAAACTGAAAAGCACTTGTAAAAAGTCTCCATGAAACTCCTGCAGCAATAAATAAACTAACCCCTGATGTAAACCCCCATTTTTCACTAACCTCACTCATATAATATATTGCTAAACCTCCAATAATTAATTGGAAAATAACTAAACCTCCAAAACCCGGAATTGCTTGAAGCCCTTGAAATAAAACATAAACAACAGCCTCAAAAACTATAAAAAATAATACTGATAATTTCTGTAATCCTTGGAAAAGTTTTTTCCCTTCTGTAGTATTTGTATCAATATTTAATATTCCTGAACCTGCTAATAATTGCAAAATAATAGAAGCCATAACAATTGGACCTATCCCAAGACTTATAATTGAGCCAAAATCTGTTCCAAGTATAATAGCCAGATATTCAAATCTTTCTAATGCATTAACACTTAACCCAAAAAGAGATATATTTGCTAAAACAAAAAAAGAAACAAGGATTATAATTGTCCATTTAATTTTAACATTAAAACTAACCTTCTTTTCAGCAGGTTTCCTTACTTCAGGGATAAAACCAAAAATACCTTTTAAATCCATTATTATTTAATTATAAAACTAGTTTAAAAGTTTTACTTATCCTTCTTCTCTTCTTTATTAATCTTCTTAGGGAAAATTATCCCCCCTCCAGCTTTTTTAACCTTATCAATAGCTGATTTTGAAGCTGAATTTGCATTGATTATTAATTTTTTATTTATTTCTCCTTTTCCAAGAATTTTATAATCCTTTAAATTAATTGTCCATCCTTCTTTTATTTTTTTTCCATAACTTTCTAAATTTAAAATAATAGAATAAAGATTTATTTTTTTTGTTTTATCTTTTTCAGTTTTTTTGCTTGTTATACCTTGTTTCCCAAAATAACCATGCCCATATTTGTTTAAAACAAGTGTTTTTTTATGGTCTGCTCTCTTTCCTGTTCCAGCCATCCCTTTACCCCCTTTATTCCCTGAATCTCTATTATTTTTTCTTGCTCCACTACCATGAGTGCTTGTTCCATGCATTTTTTTTGATTTTTTTGTTTTATGTATTTTCATTTTACAACATCCTCTCAATTAAATTATTTATTTTCTCTTTATTATTTCCTAAAACTCCTCCTTGAGAAAAATGTAATTTTGTCTTCATTCCCCCTCGTGCAGGATGCAATCCAAAATAAGGCTTGAGATTTAAATCTTGATATTTCTTTCCTTTTTTAATTTCTTCAACAACTTTTTTAGCATCAATCTTTTTTTTATCATCAATTAATTTTCCTCTTTTTTCAACTAACTTGAGAAAAGTTTCTTCATTTATCTCTCCATAAGCAACAATGTCTTTGACTTTTTTAATCATCCCAATAGATTCTTTATTTTCATTTAAGACAACACAAGAATATTTTTTTCTTAATCTAAGTCTGTTCAGGGTTTCATCTATATCTTTTCTTAATCCTACTTTCCCTTTTATTCTAATTACTACTATCATTTTTTAATCTCCTGAACTTGAGGACTTGCTTTTTTAAGAGCATCAATACATGCCTTAATTAAATTGAAAGTTGTTCTTTTTTTACCAAATGTCCTACTATAAACATCTTTAATTCCTACAAATTTTAAAATTTTTTTCAGTTCATTTCCAACCACTAATCCAGAACCTTGTGGTGCAGGAATTAATTCAACTTTAACACTTCCTGCCTTTCCTTTAACCTTAAAAGGTATTGTGTGAAGTTCTGAACAAGAACAATCAAAAGCAGAACAATCTCTATTTACCTTGAAAATATTTAATTTGGCTTTTTTTATTGCCTTATCTCTTGCAGGGAGAGTTTCACTTGATTTTCCACTTCCTATCCCAACATGTCCGTTTTCATCTCCTACTACAGCCATTGCAGAAAATTTTGGAACATTTCCTTCTTTTGTTTTTTTCTGAGTTTGCCTCCAAGCTCTTCTTTTTCCTCCACCAAATTTACCTTTTGACTGCCCAATTGAGATTAATTCATATTTTAAATCTAATAAAAAATCAACAATTTCAGGTTCAAGGATTTTCTTCTGATTATCTAAAATTTCATCTATAGTTTTTATTTTTCCATTCTTTACTTCCTCTCCAAGTTTTGTTTTAGGTTCCCATCCAATCACAGGATCTATTTTTCTAAAATCATCTTTTTTGCTTCCATTCTCTTTTTCCATTTTCTTTAATTCATCTAAATCCTCTTTACCTAAAACTTCTTCAGGCTTTTCAGCATAATCATCCTTTTGATCTAAATTTTCTTTTATTGATTCTTCTTTAGAAATTTCTTCTTCCTTATTTTTTTTATCTTTGTTTTCAGTTTCCATTTTTAAATTTTATCTATATTAGCTTTAATTTCATTAAAATATTTTGAGAAATCCTTTTTTAATCTTTTCCCTATAATTCTCTCTTCTTCAGGAAAACATTTCTCTGGACAATTGATTTTAATTCCAGAATCAATCAGTCCCTTAAGGAATGAATAAACTTTTGATTTGTCTAGGGTTTTAATCATTCCGGTATCTAAAATTGGGTTTTCAAGTTTTCTTTTTTTTATTTCTTTACCAATTAAATATCCTGTTAGATATGAAGCAGAAATTGATTTTAAACTTCCTTGAAATTCTTTGGGCCATTTATATTTAAATAATTCTTTTGAAACAACATTAAATATAACCTTATCTCTTGCTTCCTCACTTTTTACATATTGCCCAATAATATATTTATTAGTTTTCCTAAAAACTATCCTTGGCTTTTCGCTTTTTAAAAGTTTTAATCTTTTAAGATAATCTGTTTTTCCTTCTCTTCTTCTGCGTTTTAAAGTCTTCATTTTTTTAAATCTCCTATATAATCTTTAAGATGAACTTTGCTTCTAAATTTTTTATTTCTTATTTTTTTCCTTATGCTCTCAGCATCTTTTCCAGATAAAATATCTTGTTTTTTCATCTCAGAAACATAAGCTCTTAATTTTCTAGTCATTTTAACATAATCTTGTTTCCTTGTATTAATTTTTTTCTTAATTTTTCCTGGCCCTCTTCTCTTCCTTTTTTTAACTTTACTTCTTCCTTTAACTTCTTTTATCTTTATTGCTCCTTCGTTTTTTAAATCCCTTATATCTTGTTTTGTTAAAGCTTCTTTAATTTCTTCTAATCTTGCTTTAACAAACATAATTCTTCCTTTTCCCACTTTTAAGGTTCTTGCAGTAAGTTCTTTTTTATTATTTAGATTCATTTTTTTCTTCCTTATCTTTTAATTCTTTTTTTTCTTTTTTTTCTTTTTTTTCTT
>CAZRJS010000002.1:14372-28376 GCA_964600565.1 Candidatus Woesearchaeota archaeon
TTCTTTTTTTTCTTTTTTTTCTTTTTTTTCTTCCTTATCTTTTAATTCTTTTTTTTCTTCTTTCTTTTCTAATTCTTTATCTTTTTTATCCTTAACCTCTTTTGATTTTTCACTGAATTTTTTCTTAGATTTAGATTCACTCTTTCGTGTTTTATCTTTTTCAAATTTTTTTATCAACGCATCAATATTAATATGATATATCTCAATTTTCTTTTCTTTAGCTTTTTTTAATATATCATATTTTTTCTTTTTTCCAACCCTACCCAAAATTACCATCTCTCCTTTTTTTACCTTTTCTAAATCATTAATATTCTCAACTTTAATTTGGTTTATTTTTTTCATCTTTTCATTATCTTTTTTACTTTTCTTATAACCAATACTCACAACAGAAGGATAACCTTTTCTTTTTTCCCTCATTTTATTATCTCTACCTGTAGGTTTCCTCCATCTCTGCTTTTTCTTTCTTTTTTTTCCTAATTTTGAATGCCTTTCAGAAATTCTTTTTAGAAATTTTTTCATTATATCTTCCTCCCTGCCTTACTTATAATATATATTCCATCTTGGAAAATTCTTCTATCCCTGTTTCTTATTTTTGTAGTTGTTTCAATACTTGCTGCAGCCTGTCCAGCTTTTTCTTTATCAATAGATTTTATAATTATCTTATCCTCTTCTTTATTTATTTCTATATCCTCAGAAAATTTATAGATTCTTGGATTTTTTTCACCAAAGAAATTTTTAATAATAATCCGGTTATCCTTAATCTCTATACTCATTGGAAAATGACTTGAACATATTTTCATCTCATACACAAATTTTTCTTGCACTCCTTTAATCATATTTTGAATGTGCACAAATAAAGTATTCATTAATCTCTTTTCTTTTTTTGTTGCTTTTTCACTTCCAAGAACTATCTTATCCTCTTTTTTTTCAAAAATAAGTTTAGGAACTTTAAACTCCCTTTTATTTTCACCTTCAGAGCCTTTTACAATTAATAGATTTTCATCTAGTGTTACTTCCACTTCCTTAGGAATTTGAATTTCTCTAAATAAAGATTTTTTCATTTTATTTTAATTTTTATTAAATTTAATAAAAATAAGCTATTAGGCATCCTCCAATATTTTCTTTTTGAGCTTCTTCATGAGTTATTAATCCCTTATTTGTGGATATGATTAGGGTTCCTATTTTCCTTGAAGGAAGATATCTTCTTCTATATTTTTCAATTTGCTCTTTTTTAACTGTAAAACGGGGCTTTATTGCTCTACATTCAGAAATATCTCCAAGAGTTATAACAAGATTCTTGTCTTTAATATTTATTTTATATTTCTTTATAGAATTTTTTTGCTTCATTATTTTTAAAAGCTCTATTAATAAGTTAGACATTCTCTTTATTTTAATTTCTTCTTTTTTAGCTTTTTTAGCATTTCTTATCATATTCAACGCATCTGCAACTATATCTTGTGACATTTTAAACTCCTAACTGTATTTTTTAAAACCGATTTCTTCAGCAATTTCCCTAAAGCAATGCCGGCATAAATTTAATCCATATGATTTTATATGAGCGCCAAACCTTCCACATCTTTCACATTTTCTTACAGCTATTCCTATCTCTCTTTTTTTTGGTTTATTATGCTTTAAAAATTTCTGCATAACTACCGGTTTATTTTCTAATTGTTTCAATATTTTATTCCAATCTGATGCGGTCATTTTAATTTTTCTCCTAATTTAGAACTATCTTCTCCTAAATCTATTAAAGAACCAATATTATATTTCCTTTGATATTTCTGCAAATCTCTAGGTTCTACTCCAATAAATTTCCCTATTTCGTAATATGTTCTAATTAAAGTATCTCTAAAATCTTTACTTTTTCCATGCTTATAATCATTTATCCTTAATACCATCTTATTCAAAACTTGTTCCAAAATTCCCCTCCATAAATTTAATTATTTCTTCTTTACTAATAACCTGTCTTTTTGAAAATTTTCCCCTTTTTATCTTTTTTAGTTTAACTCTTCTACCAGCTCTTTTAAAAACAACTGTTACATCAAATCCCCTAATCCCAATTTCTCTTTGATATTCTATTCCAGGAATTTCAATATATTCCTTAATTCCAAAAGAAAAATTATTCTCACTAATTTGCTTTTTACTTAGCACATTATCAATTGTTGCCAACATTTTTTTTAATATCTCTTCAGGATTTTTCCTTATTGTAACAACAGCCCCTATTTCTAATCCAGGTCTCACACTAAGAGAAGGAATTCTCTTTTTTGATTTTGTTTTCATAGACTTCTTATTAGTTAAAAAATTAAGTAATTTAACTCCTTTTTCTAATTCTTCTCCAACCCCCCCTACACCTAGAACAACTTTCTCTATTTTAATTATTCTCATTAAATTTTCTTTATTAACCATTTTTTATTCTATAACCATCAATTGTTTAATTAAAACATCTACCTTTTTATTACCTATTCTAATCTCTGCAAGTTTTTTCTCAGAATTAATATTTTCTATAAATCCTCTTCCTCCAGAATGTTTTCCAGCAAAAATAATAACTTTTGCATCTTTTTTTAATTCAATGCACTTTTCTACTTTATTACTATTTAAATTAATAATTAAAGAATCATTTGTTTTGCATTTTATATCAGATAAAAAATTTCTCCCATCACTTAAATTTAATTGAATTTTTTTACCTTTAAGGATTTTTTTATTGATAATTTTTGAGATTTTTTTATTATCTTCTTTTTTATCAATTTTAATAAAATCAAACTTTCCTTTTTCATTTAATTCAAGTCTATAAATTTCATCTGAAGGAACTATTTTTAAAATATCTAATAAAAACAATCCCTCATTATCTCTTTTTATTATTTTATTGTTCAATAAAATTTTATTTGAATGGATTATTTTTTTTACCTCTTTTCTATTCTGGGCTAAATTTAGCATATCTCTTAAAGCAATTAAGAGGGGTATTGCTTTTTTCATACCCTGCATAGGTCTTGCTACAAAAACAGAACCTTTTCTTTCAATGGGCCAACTTTTTGGTGATTTTTGTCTTTTTAAATGAGTCATTTATTTTTCTCCTGAATTTTTTCTTTTTTAATATCCTTTTTAGGTTCTTTATCCTTTAATTTTTCATCTTTTTTTTCAATTCTATTTATTTTTTTCATTCTTTTTTTATCATCTAAATTTAATTCAATAATTTGTAAATTAGAAGGTTTTAATTTAACATTAACTTTTGAACCATCTTGTTTTTTTACTTGAATTCCTTCAATTGCAAGCATTGTTTTTTTAGTATAAACTTCTATAATTTTTCCTTGTTTCTCCTTATATTTCCCCCTTAAAACTTTAACAATATCATTTTTTATTACAGATATATTCCTTCTACCATGTTTCTCCCTTAAATCTTTTGATAAATTGACACTTAAAAGTTTCCTTTTAATATGGAGCGGAGCATTAGCTATGTATTTTCTCTGCTTTCTTACTTGCTTACTTGCTTTCCATGATTTTGAAAATTTTTGTTTCATTTTATTTTAAATTATAATCTGTTTTTATTTTATTGAATCTATTTTCATATTCTAAAACATCTAAACCAAATTTTTCTAGTTCTTTCTTAATAAAACCATAGTCCTTCATATCTTTTTTAACACTTGATTTAAGGAGATTAATAGTTATAGTTTCCCCAAACATAGGATGACTCAATTGTCTTGCCGATCTATAAAAATTATCCAGTTTACTTTCTATTTTTTCTTTTAATAAATTTTCTGCAAATTCTGCTAATTTTTCAATATTTTTTTTTGTCATTTTAAACTACAATACTTGCGATTTTTGCCACACTTGGCCATCGCTCTATTAACTCCCTTGCAACTGGTCCTTTAATTTGAGTTCCTTTTGGATTCCCCTTATCATCCTTAAGTATGGCAACGGCATTATCTTCAAATGCAATTCTTTCACCTGAATTTCTCCTCCAAGATCTTTTTTGTCTAATTATAACTGCATCAAAAACTTTTCCTTTCATCTCAGGATTTCCTTTTTTAACACTAACTTTTACCCAATCAGCAACCTTTGCAGGAATCTGCCTTCTTTTAGTTGAACCAGTTTTTTTAACTGCTACTATTCTTACAACTTTTGCTCCACTATTATCAGCAGAAATAAGATTTGAACCTAAATTAAATGCTCTTGTTGGTTTTGATGATATTGCTTTCATTTTTTAAAAGAGAATAATTTCTTTTTCTAATTTATTTGAAGATAAATGAATTTCTTTTGCTCTATTTTCTATTTTTTCAAATCGCAAACCATATTCTCCTCTCCCAAGTCCAAGAGCTTTTATTAATATAAATTCATTTTCATAATCTCTATTTATGAATAGAGGTTTTGGACCATAGAAGTGTTTATTTTCATCATAATAAGCTTCTTCTCCAACATATTCAAATTCTAAAAATCTTCCAAAAAGTCTGATTTCAACTTTTTCTCCTAGTTTCATTTTTTATTTTCTCCTGTTTTAATTTTTTCAATTACAACAAAATGAATTATTTTACTCAAAGGTTTGCATTCCCTAACACTAATATTGTCTCCGATATTTATCTTGTCTTCCATACAAATAGGGAGTCTTGCATGAATTTTTGTTTTTGATTTTTTATATCTTTCATACTTCCTAACATAAACCATTCTTTCAAACTCAATCACAACTCTTTTATGAAACTTTTTAATAACTTTCCCTTTGAAAATTCTTCCTCTAACTTTTAAATTTCCATGTAAGGGACAATCTTTCTCATAATTTTTTCTAGTTCCAACTAAATCTGTTTCCATTCTTCCTTTTACTTCTTGTTTTTTCATTCTATTTTTCCTATTTTTGCGTATCTAATCTATGGATTCTTCATCAAATCCAAGTTTTGTTAAGAGTTCTTTTATTTTTTTTGTGTGGTTCCCTTGAAGCTCGATTACTCTGTTTTTATATGTTCCCCCACAAGCAAGCTCGTTTTTCAAAGCTTTTGCAGTTTGTTTGACATTTACTCCTTTGTCAAAACCTGTAACAACCGTTGCAATTTTTCCATATCTTTTCCTTGCTGTTGTTATCTTTATCTTTTGTGAACTCTTAACAATTTGTTCACATACGCATGCCTCTTGAGGCAATCCGCAATTTGGACATATTTCCATGTTATTTCTTAATCAACTTTCCTGATTTATTTTCAAGGTTGTTGAATGTGAGTATTCTTGCAATCATTTTTTGTATTTCTTTCTTTTTAGGACCACTTTTTTCAGCAGATTTACCCCTAACTTTAATTAATTCTGTTTTTAACTCTCTTAATTTTTTCTCTCTTTCTGTCTTATTTAATTTTTTTATCTCATTTCTTTTCATTTTCTTATTTTTCCTTCTTTTAATCTATTAATAAGCTCATCATTAACTTCTATTTTATCTTTTATTTGCACATTTGGGGAAAGAATAGCAACTTTTATCCCAACTGTTCCGGGTTTTGTTTCTGCCCTTGCCTTAGCTCTATCAACTATTTTTGCAGAATCACCAGTTTTCTTTAAATAACCTTGAGCAAATCTCCATTTTTTTGCTCTTTTACCAGGAAGTTTTCCATTTAATCTTATCTCAACCCCGAGAGCCCCTGCATCTATTATTCTTCTTAAATTTTTATATGCAATAACTTTAAATTTTAAAGGTCCAAATCTTTCTAGAGCAATAGCAATTTCATCGGCCATTAGTTGGGCATCAAATTCTGGAGAGATTATTTCATCAATTTCTACATGGAGATTTTCCAGTTTAAATCCTTTTTTTAATCCTTCTGAGATCTTCTCTATTTTTTCACCTTTTCTTCCAATAACCATCCCTGGTTTATTTGTAGAAATTATAACTTTTTCTCCTACTGGAGTATACTCTATCCTCACTTTACTAACCTTTCCTTTTCCAAGAAAATTTCTAATATATTCTTTTATAGAAAATTCTTCTTTCTTCAAACTAATTGCTTTTCTTTCTTCCATTTTTATTTTTTAATTTAATATCTTTTTTCTCTTTAACAACTACTTTAATATTTGTTCTTTTTTTCTTTGTTTTTCCAAACCTTCCAAAAGGTCTTGAAGCCTTATTTGCGAAAGCAAGGTTAATAATTGGCTCTTCTAATTCATTATTTTCAGAATTTGCTTTAATACTCTTTAATAATCTGACAAAATATTTAATTGTTTTTTCAGGATATCTTCCTGAACCTGAACCAATTTTTCCACTTCCTTTTCTATGAGGGATTTCTCCTTTCATAGGAATAAATTTTTTTCTTTCTAAAACATCTTTTAAATCAGAAAGAGCATTATCTATTGTTTTATATTTAATAAAATTGCAAACAGCAATAGAATCTTTTGTAGAAATTGGTAGAGAAATTCCTTTCACAACAGCCGAATCTTTCTTAATTTTTGGTTTTGGAATTTGCTTTTTTACCTCAGTTACAGGCTTTTTAATTTCTTTTTCTGATTTAAGTGATTTTTTGTCTTCAGAAATTTCCTTATTAATTAAAGCTTCTTCTTTTTTATCAAGATTATTTGATTTTTCCATTTTTACTTTTGAAGTTCCAACTAATTTTTCTTTTTTTGTTTTAATTACTCTTGATTTTTTCTGTTCTGCTTTTGCTATTGGTTTTTCTGTGTTTGCCATTTTTATTTCTTGCTCTTATGTTTAGTTCCTTTAGTTGCTCCAACACCTGCTTTTCCATGAGTTATTCTTGCTCTTGTAGGAGCAAATTCTCCTAATTTATGTCCAAGCATTTCTGCAATAACTAGAACAGGCAGAAATTTCTGTCCATTATAAATATAAATTTTCATCTCAACCATTTGAGGAACAATAACTAAATCTCTCTTGTGTGTTTTTATTAATTTGTCCTTTGATAATTTTATTTTAGCTCTATTTACAAAATCCTCTATTTCTTGAAAATTTCTTAAAATTGTTCTTCTATTTCTTGATTTAACTAACTTTGCAAACTCACGAGTATCTAATTGTTTGAGCTCTTCAATTGTTTTTCCTCTGAAATTAAACTGTTTTCTTTTTGTTTCTATTATCATTTTCTCTTACCTGTTCTCTTTGGCCTTATTAATCCCACTTTTCTTCCAGGAGGAGCATTTCTTTTTGCAACTTTACTTTTTGGATTTTTAGCCCTTCCAGAACCAAAAGGATGGTCTATAACATTCATTTTTACTGCGGATGTTCTTGGAAAAAGTTTATTTTTTGCCTTTTTAATATGATATTGTTTTCCAGCTTTAATAACAGGTTTATCTTTTCTACCTGAACCTGCCAAAACACCAATAATCGCTCTGCATGTTTTATTAAACTTTTTTTCCTTTTTTGAGGGCATTAATAAAAAAACACTTTTATCCATAATCTTTGTAACTGTTGCAGAATTTCCTCCGCTTCTTACAAAAACTCCCCCATCTCCTGGATTTGATTCAATATTATAAACTTTTGTTTTTACAGGAATATCTTTTAATTTTAAAATATTCCCCTCTTTTATTTCTTTTCCATCAAGATTAATTTTCTGTCCTTCTTCCATTCCTTTAAATGCAGAAATATAAAAAAAACCCTCTTTATATTTTATCCTTGCTATTGGACAGGTATGTGCTGGTGAATTAATTAATTTAATAACTTTGCACTCTCCTTCAAGTTTAACAGGATATTTTAATCTATATCTAAAAGATTTTTTCTTTGCCTTATATGTGTTTGTTCCACGCCCTCTTCTTTGCTGAATTATTCTTTTTCCCATTTTACATTAACCCTAATTTAGTTGCGATATCAACTGCAAGATATTTTGAATTTAATTTAACATAAGCATATTTTTTATTTTTATTAATAGAAGTTCTTATTTTTTCAACTTTTACATTAAAAGCTTCTTCAATTTCTTTTTTTATCTGCTCTTTACTAAGCCTCTTATCTGTTTCAAAAGTTAGCAAATTCTCTGTTTCTATCTTCATTACAGCTTTTTCGGTTATTATTGGTTTCATTTTAAATTTTCCTTAATTTTATTTTTCAAATCTTTAATTGCTTCATTAGTATAAACAGTTAATCTTCCAAGCCCTCCTTTAGCAAGATCAACAACACTTAGATTATCTGTATTTTTAACATCTAAAATTTTTGTCTTAATTTCCTCATTTTTTCCAATTACTAAAAGAAGTCCTGCATTTGATTTATATTTTCTTCCTCTTAATTTTCCTTTTCCACCCCTAATTTTTTTATTTTTGATTGCAATTTCATATAAATCTTTTCCAAGAATTTTCTTTAAACTTACTAAAAAATCTTTAACTTTAAAAGTTATTATTACTGATTCAATAACAAATGGGAGAGATTCTATTTTTTTATAATTAAGCCTTTTATATTTTTTTGAAAGTTCTTCTGAATTTGCTGTAGCACTTATAGCAGAAAAAAAAGCTATTTTTAATTCATTTTTATTAATTTTATTTTTTTGAATCATTGATTCTACTTTAGGGGGATGTGCTCTTCTCCCGCCCTTTGTATTTGGAGATGTGGCCCCTTCCCAATTAAACTGACTCCCTCTCCTCATTAATATTTTTCTAGGAATTCTTGACATCCCTCTACCATACTGGCTTTTCCAAACTTTTCTTTTATGAACAATTTTTCCACTAGCAGAATATTGTTGTCCTGCTATAAGCATGGGAGCATAAGGCTGGATTTTTTTCTTAGAGTTAAGAACTTTAGCAACAATATCTTCTCTAATTGGCATAGAAAAGCATTTAGGTAAATTAATTTCCCCTTTAGTTTTTCCATCTTTATCTAAAATTGCTGTTTTCATTTTACATCTATTAATTCATATTTTTTCTTTTTAGTTTTTTTATCTTCTCTTGAAGGTGCAGTGATTATCAATTGCCTTTTTGAAGGTCCTTGTATAGAACCTGTAACAATTATATAGTTCGTTTTAAGATTCCCATAATTTTTAATATTCTTTAAAAAACTTTTATCTTCAGTAACTTTTCCAATATCAACAATTTTACTATTGACCAGGGTTCTTGTAAACATACCTAATTGTCCTGCCATTGGCACTCTAAAAATTACTCTTGCAGGATGCCAAGGGCCTATACTTCCAGGTCTTCTCACACCTTTTTCAGATTTATGGTTCTTCAAAGTTATACCAAATCTTTTTACAGGACCTTGTAAACCTTTTCCTCTTGTTAAACCTCTAAAATCAACTGATTGTTCTTTTTCAAAAAAATCAAGAATGCTTAATTCTTTTCCTAAATTTTCTTTAACAAAATTAATTTTATCTTCTAAATTTCCTTCTAAACCAACCTCAATAATATCCGGTGTTTTTTTTACTCCAGTTTTTTTAACATTGGAGTAAACTAAAATTCTTAAATCATCATAATCTTCTTTTTTTAAAGAATCAATTTCTTTTAACTGCTTTTTTGGAATTTTAATCTTCTTTTTTAATTCTTTAGCAATATTTTTTCCTAAAATTTCTGTTTTAACATCTTTATTTTTATAAAATCTTACAGAAAAAATTCTTAAATCAGGACATTCAATCATTGTTGCAGGAATTGTGATTTTTTGCCCTTTTGTCATAGAATCAGGTGTATTATCCCTAACCTGAACACTAACCATGCCTGCTTTATAACAAATAAATCCTTTTAAACCATTTTTTTTAGTAGAACTAATAGAACTCCAGTTGACTCTAGGTAAAAATTTTCTAGCCCTTTTTCTTGGCCAAAACTGCAAACTTCCCTTTCTCGGGGATTTTCTTGTAGGCATTTCCCAATATTATAAAAACGGAATATTTCATTTTAAACCCTGGATTAAATACCAAGAAAAATTAGGTTTTTAAAGTTGTTGGTTAAAAGATATTACTTAAAAAATTAAGCGCAAAATTCTTTTTCAGAAATTTTTTCTTCCCCATCAATAACAGCATTTCGAATTATTTTGCCACATCTTTTGGATTCTTCACGAATCTTAGCAAAATCATCACTATTTTTTAAATTTTCAGGAACCTCTATTTTATTAATTAAAAATTTATGAGTTACAATTGCATTTTTAAAATTATTTTTTTCAAAAATAAAACTTTCAATAATTTTCTTGTTTTTTGTTTTAAGTGTGCAAAAATTAATTTTGGGAATTTCATCTTTTTTCTTTCCCGATTTACCTGAATTAGGCGCTTTTGGTTTTATTTTCAATTTATCATCTCCTGCTTCAAAACTTAAGGCAAAAAAAGTTTTTGGAAATTTCTCAATTAAGTCTTTTATTTCTTTTCCAGACATTTCCTTATCAATAATATATCTCTTAACCCCTTGAAATTGCTTCTTTTCTTTAAATTCAATCTCCTCAGCAAGGTCATTTGTTGAAATAATGGCACCAGTAATTTTTGTCCTTTCTTCTCCAAGTTCTCCAGCGAGGATATTTACAAATTCATTTGCAAATTCTGCTGATGTCTTTATAGTTGCTCCATTATTAGCAGACATTTTTGCCTCAATCAATGCCCTATTTTTAAACTCCCCTTTACTAAATCTTTGAAATAGGATATGAATAAAAGAATCTACTTCACCATCAAAAACTTTTTTTATTAAATTCATTAAATCTTTTAATTTCTTAAACTTTTAAATCTTTTGTAAAAAACTTTTATGGAATTATTAATAAATCATTTATTTCATAAAAATCCTGATGGAAAAATTAAGTGAGATTCACGGTTTAAATCTTAAGATATAAAAATAAAAAAAATTATTAAAATAATGAAGAATTTATTAAGAATTATAAAAAAGATTTATAAATTTAGAAATCTTTATGATTTAATGGAAAAAGAATATATAAATAAGGTTCTTACAACAACTGTATTTTTCGGCTTAATTGTTTTATCTTTTTTCATTTTAAAACCAATTTTATTATCAATTATCACTGGTTTAATCCTGGCTTTTATTTTTGCTCCAGTTTATAATAGATTACTAAAAAAATTTAAAAATAAAAATTTTACTGCAGGATTTATCTGTTTTTTTTTAATAACAATTCTTCTTTTACCAGTTTGGTTTTTAACTCCTTTAATTGTTAATCAATCAATAAAAATCTATCTTTATTCTCAGCAAGTAGATTTTGTATCAATTCTACAAAAAATTTCTCCATCAGTTTTTGCTTCTGATACCTTCTCTCAAGAAATAGGGCCTATTATCCACTCGTTTATTACAAATATAACAAATTCCTTAATGAATTATGCCTCAACATTAATATTAAATTTTCCCACAATTTTCTTACAATTTATTGTTATAATTTTTATTTTCTTTTTTGCTCTTAAGGACGGAAAAGAATTTATTAATTATATAAAAAGTTTGCTACCTTTTTCAAAAGAAATTCAGGAAAAAATTTTCACATATTCAAAAGAGATAACTAATTCAGTTATATATGGACAGATTGTAATTGGAATATTACAAGGGGTTATTGTTGGAATTGGTTTTTTAATTTTTGGAGTTCCAAATGCTTTATTTTTAACTCTTCTTGCACTTTTAGCAGGAATTTTTCCAATAATTGGAACAGCAATTATCTGGTTACCCCTTGCGATTTATCTTTTAATTTCAGGAAGCATGTTTTCTGCAATAGGAATTAGTATTTTCGGATTGATTTCAAATACAATAGATAATTTTATCAGACCTGTAATTGTATCAAGAAAAACTAATTTGAAAGCATCAGTAGTCTTTGTTGGAATGATAGGGGGTTTATTTCTCTTTGGTATATTAGGTTTTATAATTGGTCCTTTAATTTTATCTTACTTATTGATTTTATTAGAATTATATAGAGGTAAACCTTCTCCTAATTTTTTTGTGCAAGAATAATCAAAATAAATCGATAGATATAAAAATATTAGTTTAAATTCATAATATATAGGTGATATTAAATGGAGTTAAAGATAAGATTTCTTAAATGGTCTGCAGGATTACCTGTAGCTATGTTAAATGAAAGAACAGCAGAAAAAATAGGCGTTCATTCAAAAGATAGAATAATCATAAAAGCTCTTTCAGGAAAACAAATCTCAACTATTCTTGATACAGTAAAAGAGCTGATTATGGAAGATGAAATAGCAGTTTCTTCTGAATTAAAAAAGATTCTCCAGGTTAAAAATGGGCAAAAAGTTAGAATAACTATAGCTCCTTTTCCTAGAAGTACTATTCACCTTAGAGAAAAATTAGAAGGTAAAAAATTAAACAAAGAAAACATATTTGAAATAATTAAAGATATAGTTAATAATTCTCTCTCAGAATCAGAAATTGCTCTTTTTATTTCTGCAATGTATAAAGAAGGGATGGATATGCAAGAAAAAATTAATTTAATAAAAGCGATTTTGAAATATGGAAATAAAATCTCCCCAAAAGGAAAATATGTTGTTGATAAACATTGTATTGGAGGAATTGCAGGAAACAAAACAACTCCAATCATTGTGTCTATTTGTGCTTCAAATGGACTTATTTTTCCAAAAACCTCTTCAAGAGCAATAACAAGTGAGGCAGGAACTGTTGATTTTATGGAAGCTATAGCAAAAGTTGATTTTAATACAAAAGAATTAAGTGAAATCCTTCAAAAAACAGGGGCATTTATTGCTTGGGGGGGAGGATTAGGCATGGTTCCTGCAGATTCAAAAATAATTAGAATTGAAAAAATTCTTAGAATAGATCCTGAATCACAATTTTTAGTTTCAATAATGGCTAAAAAGCTTGCTGTTGGAAGCAAATATTTTATTATAGATATCCCTTATGGAAAAGAAGCAAAAGTTTCAAAGAAAAAAGCATTAAGATTAAAAAGAAAATTTCAAGAGCTTGCTGATTATTTCAATAAAGAAATAAAAGTTATTCTTACTAAAGGAACTCAACCAATTGGTAATGGTATTGGTCCAATTCTTGAGCTTAAAGATGTTTTAAATATTTTAAATCCAAAGAAACAAGGTCCTAAAGATTTAGAAGAAAAAGCCCTTATTCTTTCAGGTTATTTATTTGAAATGACAGGCAAAACTAAAAAAGGGAAAGGATTTTCAAAAGCAAAAGAAATACTTTATTCAGGAAAAGCTTTTGATAAATTCAAAGAAATCGTAAAGGCTCAAAAAGGCTCTTTAAATTATCAGGAAAAACCTGTTTTTAAAAAAGATATTTATTCTAATCAAAAAGGAAAAATAAAAGAAATTTATAATAAAAAAATAATAAGTTTAGCAAGAATTACTGGCTGTCCATATAACAAATTTTCAGGAATTTATCTTTATTTTAAAAAAGGGGATTTAGTCCAAAAAAAAGACAAGATTTTAACAATTTATTCTGAATCAAAAAATCGTCTTGATGAAGCTATAAAATTCTATAATTTTAAAAAACCTATCTTCATAAAATAGAATATTGCCTTTTTATTAATATTCTCTGCTATCCTAATTTTTTTAAACATAATTTTCTTTTATTTTCAATGAGTGAAACTATTATAGAATATATTAAAAAAAATCTCAAAAAAGGATATACTACTGATGCCTTAAGATATGCATTAGTTAAGCAGGGTTATTCTAGACTAGCAATTGAAAGAGCAATAGAAAAAACCCAAAAAGAACTTGCAGAAAAAATTCCAAAAATAAATGAAAAACCAAATATCAAGTATGAACTTTATGATTTTGATAATAAATTAATTAAAACAAAGAAAACCAAAAAATCCTTTTTTAAGAGTTTTTTTAAGAAATAAAGCTGTGGTTAAATCAGTAGATATATGCTGGTTCTTTAAAATTCGATTTAAAATACTAATAAATATAATTAAATAAAACATTATTTACTATTAAATATCTCTCGGATAAATATAATAATTTTAATTTTAACATTATAAATATGTTAATTAAATTATCCAAAAACAGGGTATTCTTGAAAAAAATTATGAGAATTCATTAAAATAATAAATAGGAAAGTTTTTAATTTTGATTTAACCCTTATTTTAGTATTACAAAAGCCCATGTCGCATAGTGGTATTGCACTCGGCTTGAGACCGAGGCCCTTTGGGCGTCCAGGTTCGATTCCTGGCGTGGGCGT
>CAZRJS010000002.1:28476-36803 GCA_964600565.1 Candidatus Woesearchaeota archaeon
TCGGCTTGAGACCGAGGCCCTTTGGGCGTCCAGGTTCGATTCCTGGCGTGGGCGTTTTTGCAATTGAAAATTGCAAAACCTATCAAAGATTTCTTATAAAATAATATATAATTATTAATTCCCTTAGGGACCATGACCTTTAAAAGAATATACATAAGATAAAAGAGATTATAACAGAATCTTATAGCTTAAAAATTGAGAAGGTCAAAGAAGAAAAAAGAGATGAAAAGCTTAGGATAAATAAAGAAGAGTTAATGGGTTCATTAAAAAAAGAGCTTAGTAAAATGAATGTGGAAATGATTTGATTGATTTTTTAAAATCATTCCTCTTTACAACTTGCCCAAAATTCATTTTTTTCTAAATTTGCTTTAAAATTACTTTCTCCTTTTTCCCTAAGTTCCCAGTAAATTATTTGCCCCTTAACAGTATTTATTCTTCTTGCAATTTTTTTCAAATCTTTTTTAGCTGCCTCTTTTTCTTTAGAAGTTGTTTTAGATGATTTTAATTTTGCTTTTTCTTCTTTTTTCCACTCTAAAACTTCCTTCATTTCCTCATGAATATCCTCATATTTTTCTTTAATTTCGTCTTTAGTTAGAGGCGTGTTTTTTGGCGAGGAATAATATTTTTGAACCATCTTTATTTTAAGTTTTTTTGATTTAAATATCTTTTTAGAAAATATCTATAAATGGAAAGAGATATGAGTTATATGACAAAATCCTGGAATGTTTATATTCTTGAATGTGGGGATGGCTCTTTTTATACTGGTGTGACAAATAATATTAATGCTAGAATGAAAGTACATGCAGAAGGAAAAGGAAGTAAATATGTTTCTAAGAAAGGTTTTAAAAAACTTCTTAAATCAAAACAATGTAAGAACAAATCAGATGCATGTAAATGCGAATATGCAATAAAACAACTGCCTAGAATAAAAAAATTAAGTTGGTTTGAATAAAGAAATCTTCGGATAATTATGAAAAGAAGCGGGTGTAAAGTTTATCAGCGGAGAATTTAAGATTAGATTTTTAATTACATACTTAAACTTAAGAAAAAAGAAAGAAAAATAAATTGTATGATTTTTTTATTTAAAATAAGAAAAGAATTTTTAGTTAGGGGTTAAATTAAGAGAAATTTAAAAAGAACTAACTCATTATTATTTATGAATAAAAAATATTATAAAAAGATTTTACTCTTTCTTGCACTAATTATTTTTATAGGAATATTATTTATTGTTATTTTTCAACTAGATTCAGAAAAATTAATAGAAAAAATTGGTGTGAGAAATTCTTATTTTATAATGTTTATAATTGCATTTTTTGGAGGATTTTCTACATTTAGTTCAATTTCATTCATAGCCACATTAATCACTTTTTCTACAGGAGGATTAAATCCTTTTTATTTAGGAATTGCAGCGGGAGTAGCTTTAGCGATAGGTGATGGATTAATATTTTATTTTGGAACTAAAGGCAAAGAATTAATTGTTGGTAAATTGAAAGAAAAATTAGATAAAATCTCTCTTTTTTTAGAAAAAAAGGCTAAAAAAGCAATACCTTTTATTGTATATGTTTACATAGGTTTAACTCCTTTTCCAAATGATTTTATAGTTCTTTTTTTAGCGATGATTAAATACCCCCCAAAAAAGATGTATGTGCTAATAATTTTGGGAGATTTAACCTTCGCTATTTTAATAGCTGTTCTTGCATCAAAAGGAATTATTCTTTTTACATAAAACTGCTATAGGCTAATATATAAAAAGAATAATTTTTAAACAGAAAAAAATTATTACTCTATGAATTCAGTAATAAATAAAATAATTTTTGCATTAGTAATTATCACATTAACTTTTTGCACAACGATTTATTTTTTAAAAGATAATTTTTCTAATAATGAAAATCTTGATAATCCTTCAAATCCCCCTAAAGCTAAGGTTAATTTAAATCTTCCTAAATCCCTCCCTATTTCAAAAATAACTTATGAACCTCTAACAAATGAACAAAAAGAAAAGATAATGAGGGTAATATTATCAAATGAAATGGTAAAAAAAATACCTGAAAAAAGTCCTATTTCCTTACAATTTTTTCATTTTAATTATGGATACAGAACTTGGCAGGATATATTTATCATGGCTGATGGAAAACTTTTAGAAAATGCTAATCCTGTAATTTCTCTTAGTCTTAGTTCAAAATATATTTCTGAATTTAAAGAAAATAATTTTTGTGAAATAATACAAAAAGCAAAAGAAAATGGAGATCTTGGATTTGACAGCGAATATAGTGAAGTCAAACTTTTATGGAAATATAAAGGACTAATAAAATACAAGGATTGCTTTGGAATTTAAATTCTATTAAGATAAATAAAGAACATTACTTCATGAGATGTTCATACAATTTCAAATTATTTAAAAAACTTTTATTAATTATGCTTTTTAAAATAATCTAGATAAATTAAAATTTTAATTATCTAAAAAGAAAAATCCCCTAACAAGTAAGAAAAGCTCTTTAGATATAATTAATTTAATAAATTTATCCAAAGAGCGCGCTAAGTCCTTCTGCTGCAGGTGCTTTTTCTTCTTCCTTTTTCTCTTCAGTTTTTTCCTCAGTGCTTTCTTTTGCAGAAGCACTTACAGGAGCATTTGTACTTGAAATAGCTAAAGATGCATTTTCAAGTTCTTTATCAATTTCTACTCCTTTTAAGCTTGCAACAAGAGACTTAATTTTTGCCTCGTCTATATTAACCCCAGCAGCTGACACTATGCTTTTCAAGTTTTCTTCATTAACTTCTTTTCCAGCTTTGTGTAACAAAAGTGCGGCATAAATGTTTTCCATTTTATTTTTGAGCTTCCTCCATATTTACTTGAGTATCTTTATCTTTTTTTTCTTCAGAAGATTCTTCTTTAGTTTCTTCTTTAGTTTCTCTATGAGTATCCAATTTACTAATTTTTTCCAATGCCTGAGCATTTAAATTAGCTTTTGTAAGTAAAAATCCAATTGTTTCTGAACAAGCATAACCTATCTCAACTGCAAATGGAAGTGATTTAGAATAAGATTCTTTAAGATTTTTTATAGCTTCTTTTTTATCAATTTTCATTTCCAAGTATAATACTTTTCTATTATTATCAAATGCAGCTAAAGGAATAAAACCTATCTCAAATGGCTTTATGTCTAATTTTGCCATGATATCTGCTGCAGATTCAGAAATTTTATCACCTTTTTTAACAATAATCTTTGATTTTTTAATATTTATCTTTCCTTTTTCAATTTTTATCTGTATTCCTAAAGCACCTAATTCACTCACTGCAGGCCCAGGAATTAAATCAGTAGGCCCTTCATCAACTTGAATATCTTCAGGAGCTTCTTGTCCTGGCTTTGCTTTTGAAGGTGTTTTATTTTCTATTAATTCTGCTGCAAGTTCAAAACTATCTAAATCAGAAAAAAGAATCACTATTTGCTCATCAATTTTTTCTTTAATTTGATTTAACTCCTTATTCTCTGATTTATCAATTGCCCTAAAAATCAAATTTTTTTTTGGAACTTTAACAATTGCCTTATTTCTAAGACTTTTTTTAATTTCCTGAAATTGTGAAGCAGGAATGTTTTTTATTGAAGATACTAAAATAGTTTTACTATCTTGAATTAATTTCTCTAATTCTTTAACTATCTTTTTTTTACTTTCAGGTATAGAATTTTGTTTTTTCGACATCATCTTATCTTTATTTTTACTGGCTTAGTCATAGTAAATTTAATCTCGAAATTTTTTATATTGTCTCTCTCCTTTGGAAGGATTTTAATCAGTGAATTATAAACAACAAAAATATTCTCAATAAGTTGTTCATCTGACATACTTTGTTTTCCAATTGCAAGTTTTATACTTGGCTGTTTAGCTCTAAGCTTAATACTCCTATTTATTTTTTCTTTTATCTCCTTAACTGTTTTTTCATCAACATTTGCTAAAATTCCTAATTGGGGGGAAGGCATTTTTCCAGCAGGTCCCAAAATTCTACCAAAAACTGTGGCAATTTGAGGCATTAAACTTGCCTGTGCAACAAAAAAATCATATTTATTCACAATTTTCTTTGCAACTTTTTTATCTCTAAATTTTTTAAAATCATTTGCAGAAATTACATCAATATCTTCTCTTTTACTCTCAAAAAAACCTGCGATTTTTTTATCTTTAATTTTATGTGGGACATTAATAAAAGCATTAATTTGATTTTTTTTAACATCAAATTTTTGCAAATTAACAATTAAGTCCAGTGTTTGAACAAATTTTCTTTCTTTATTTTTTCTTAATTCAACTAATGCTTTTTGCAATTGTTCTTTTAATTCAGTCATTTTAAATTATTTCAATCAACAGCCTCCCACATTATTCACCAGTTTCATAGAAGATATAAACTAATGATATGGTCCAATCAGCTAATTTTCAAACATAAAATCAGTTTATAAATTTTGTCATTACATATCATCACGACAATCCTTAAAAATATCTTAATTTGTTTAATATATAAAATGGAATTAGTGGCATTATTATCATCAGGAAAAGGAACTTGGACTCAGATAGCTGGTTTAATCACCCATGGAGAGTGGGATAAAATAGTTGTTCTTGGAGATGATTTTGCAAAAAAATTTACACATCAAAAAAATTTTGAATTTATTGAGATTGATTTAAATAAAAAACTAAAAGAGTTAAGAGAAGAATTTTTAAAAAAACTTAAAGGAAAATTTAAAGGAACAGAAGTAGCTCTTACTCTTGCATCTGGCGATGGAAAAGAACACATGGCTTTAATTTCTGCATTAATTAACCTTCCAGTTGGAATAAGATTTGCTGCTCTAACTCGCGAGGGGATTATTGATTTATAAGATGGAAGATGAAATTAGAAAATAATAAATATTTAGATAAAAACTTGGAAAGCAAAGCTTCAAGTAAATTATATACTAATACAAATAAAGCTGAAAAACAGCAATCTTTACGATCTTACTGGGCTACAAGAAGTAAAGAATTGCTTGATGATTTCCTTAATTATTTTGGGAAAAAAACTGGGTGGTAAATTATTTATCTTAAATCTTCTTTATTTTTAATTTCTCTTTATCTTTTCCAAGAACAAAAACCCTGCTTTCAATTTTTTCACCTAAGATTTTATACTCTTCTCCAAGACTGTTTAATACAATTACTAATTTTTTTGAAAACTCTTTCATCTCTTCATGAGAGGGCATTTTATCATAACCTAATCTTTCTCTTGCAAAACCAACACTCATATATCCTTTTAATTCGATAAATAAAGGTCTGCTTTTTTTTATTAATTCTGCAAATTCTTGAATAAATTCTTTTTTCATATTTAATTCTCTTACAAGATTCATCCTAAAAACAGTTCTACAACCAATATCTGGAAGTAACCCTAATGTTTTACTTAATCTTTCCCAAGCATCTTTTTTAGAACTTCTATGAAATCCCTGATAAAGTTTTTTATTTGATGTATTTACAGAAACATAAAGTTGAGTTGGAAGCTGATTTTTTTCAATAAGTTCTTTAATTTTCTCAGGATAAAGCCCATTAGTTACTAAAAAACTTGTTTTTCCTCTTTTTCTTAATTCCTCAATTAAATCTCCAATCATAGGATATGCGGTTGGTTCTCCTGAAAGAGAAATTGCAAATTGCATTGGCTCTTGAGCTTCCTTCCATTTTTCCATATTTGCCCTGCTAGGGGTTTTATCTTTTGTTTCTGGAAGAATTTTAAAACCCTCAATTAATTTTCTCTGAGCTTTTATGCATCCTTCTATAACCTCAGAAGGAGAATCTATTTTTTCTTTATTAATAAATTTATTAAAATCAAGTTCTATTGCTCTCCAGCAATGGATACATTTATTTGGACATCCAAGCCAAGGAGTCATTTGACAACAAAGATGGGCTTTAATCCCATAAAACTGCTCCTTATAGCAAACTCCCTCATCAATTAAAGATTTTTTTGTCCACCTGCATATCTTAACCGCGCTATGATTTCCAACAAATCTATAACCCTGTTTTTCCATCTGTTTTACTATTTTTCTTTTGGCTGAATACGCAGTTTTATTGTAACCAAAAGAAAAGTTAGAGAAATCTCCTTTTTGGGAATTTGTCTTTATTTTATTTTTTTCATCCATTTTTTATAATATAATCAAAAGTTTTATCTTTAAATAAATAATCTAAATCTTTCTAAAAAACATTTAATGCCCAAGAAACCATCATTAATAATAGTATTAATAAAAATAAATAAGTCATAAATTTAAAAGCTTTTTTACCTATTTTTTCTCTTTTAGTTATTCCCCATATAGTTAAATAAAAAAACCTTCCTCCATCAAAAATTCCAACAGGAAGCATATTAACTAATGCCACACTTAAACTTATTAAAATTGTCCATTCTAATAAATTATAAATAAACAAGATAAATCCTGTTGAGTCAAAAGATTGATAAAATGTGTTTGTCTTTCCAATTAAGGGTATAATCGTGTAATGATTCTCTATTATTGCAGGAGTTCCTAAAAAATATATTCCCAACCAGGCAGTATTTTTTCTATAAGGACTTTCACTTAAAATAATTTCATAATTCTTTTTTTCTCCTTTTTCAAAAGTCTCAATCATAATTGTTTCACCAGGAGATTTTTCAGATAATTTTTGCGTGAATAATTCGAAATTTTCTGTATTTATACCATCAATCTGGGTAATAATTTTTCCTAAACCACTTCTTATTGCAGGAGTATCATCATACAACTGTAATTCTTCTCCTTGTTCTAAAACATTCCTCACCCCTAAATATTTTTTTTCACCTGCAATAATCTCATTAAACCCTTCTTTTTTCATTAATCCAGATACCTGCTCATAATTAGGATTGCTTAAGGGAATATTATTTACCATTGTGATACTTATAGTTTCAACTATTGAAAAAGCATAATCATCAAAAATAACTCCTGTTTGATTAAATGATAAGGAGAAAAATAATAAGATAATGAAAAAGAAAAAAATTGCTGTTAATAAATTTGCAAAAGTTCCTGCAGATAAGATAGCCATTTGGCCAAATTTACCCTTTTTTTGCATTTGTTTTTCATCTGGTTCTACAAAAGCAGCTAAAAAAACTGGGAAAAAGAAAGGGAAAAATCCAAAACCTGTTTTTTTTATTTTTATTTTATTATATGCTGCAAAAATTCCATGAGCAAATTCATGAGGGATAGCAATTATTGCCAAGATAATTATAAAATATGCAAAATAAAAAGGAGGAAATCCTGGAATAATCTTATCTATGTAAGGAACCAAGGGCATAATTGGAGGAATTTTTATCTGTCTAACAATTTCAGATTTAGTGAGGTAAATCCAAAAAATCTTTCCAAATAAATAAAAAACTCCTGCCATTAAGAAATATCCCATTGTTATAGAAACATAACTCAAAATTTTTAGGGTTCTTTTATATTTTTTTCCAACTTTTTCTATAAACCTTATTCCCCATTCAGTTTTATATAAGAGCAACAAACCTTCTTTCTTTATGTTTTTTCTTCTTGAATATAAAACCCCTGCTATTACTAACACAAAAAGTATTAAAAATGCCATATCATAAAAAATAAATTCCATCCTACTTTTTTTTCAACTTTAATTTACTTTCAATTGTTTTAAATGGGGGGATAAAAAAAGTGCTACCCTCATTTTTTCTTTAAAGGTCTAAATGCCCTCTTCCCACATTTTCTACATTTGACTTTTCCTTTAAGAATTTTTTGTACATCTGATCTTATCTTTGTCTTGCATTTTTTACATACAAAAACATTCTTGAACATTCTGTTTTGAGCTTCTTTTATCTTAGCCATAAATAATTTAGAAAAAAAGGTTTTTAAGGCTTTTCTATTTTAATACAGAATAAAAATTATTGAAAATCATAATCTTCTTTTTATTATTTTCACACCCTCAATATCCCAGTATTCACAATTACCATTTTCTTCCAACTGATTAAAAACTCCTTCATCAGGACAATTAACTTCAATAGTCTCGAAAGTCTCAAGATTCATGATACTTGCTTTTTTATCTAATTTAGAAAGAACTTGCGCTTTATTTTTGTTTACAGTAGGCACATCAAATTTTTCATGTCCTGGAACAACAAAAACTTTTTTTGAATTATTTACCATATGAACAGCCTCTACCCTACATTTTGCATGTCCATGCTTACCTGTTTTACTTATATCAATTTTTCTAATAGTATGTGGCTCACCCTCAATTAAAATATTCGTGCCTGTTTTTGCTTGCGTCGCCTCAATAATTTTTAACACCATAAATTAGAAAAAGAAATAGATTTATAAAATTATTGTATGAAATTTATT
>CAZRJS010000002.1:36903-44322 GCA_964600565.1 Candidatus Woesearchaeota archaeon
TCTCTACTAATAATTTCTTCTTCTTTTCCAGGTCTAAGTGAATAAGTAATCCTAAGTTTATCCTTTTCATATAAAGTGTTTTCATTCATAAAAAATCAGAATTAAATATCTATTTAAAAATTATTATAGTGAAGTTAACAAAAAAATATCTATTTGTAAACTGCATGCCAAATTATCCACCCCCAAAAATCTTTTAAACCAACATCTTTTTATTTTTTCATGACACTTAAAAAAAATGACTTTATAAAAATAGAATTTACCGCAAGTATTAAAGATACAGGAGAAATTTTTGATTCAAATATTAAAGAAGACATTGAAAAAGTTTCTTCGCCGGAAAAAGTTCAGGCAAAACCATTTATCCTTACATTAGGACAAAATATGTTCCTTAAAGGTGTTGAGGATTTTTTAATTGGAAAACCTGAAAATACTGCAGAGCATATTATAGAACTTTCTCCAGAAAATGCTTTTGGAAAAAGAGATCCAAAAAAAATACAAAAAGTTTCTACAAAAATTTTCCAACAGCAAAAAGTAAATCCTTATCCTGGGGCAATGTTTAATTTTGATGGGGGACTTGGAAAAATTTTAACAGTTTCAGGAGGAAGAACTTTAGTAGATTTTAATAATCCAATTGCAGGAAAGGATGTTATTTATAAGGTTAAAATACTAGAAAAAATAAATGATTTAAATCAAAAAGCAAATGCATTAATTGATTTCTTTTTTAGACAAGAATTAAAATTTGAAATAAAAGATATAGACAATTCCCCTAATACTAAAAAATTAAATGAAAAATCATCTAATGAATCTTTTCAAAAAAAGTCTGACTTTCTTAAAGAAAATATCCCTAAAAAAATAATAATTGAAGCTGATTCAAAAATAAAAAATTTTATAGAGATGTTTAAGGATAAATTTAAAGAAATTCTTGATTTAGATTTAGAGGTTAAAGAAACAGAAGATAAGGAAATTAAAAAGACTGAAAAAGGGAAAGAACCAGGAAAAACATCACAATAATCCTTTTAAATCTATAAAATTTATTTTTAACATGGATGATATTTATAATGAAGCTTCTAATAGTGGTTTTGATATGTCCTCTGAAATAAAAGAGATTGACAAAGAATTAGAAGAACTTATTAAAAAACAAACTGCAAAAATAAAAGTTATAGGTATTGGTGGTGGAGGGAATAATTCTATAAGTAGAATGCGTGAAATTGGAATCAAAGGAGGAGAATTAATTGCTATTAACACTGATGCTCAGGATTTATTATATGCTAATGCTGACCAAAAAATACTCATTGGGAGAGAATTAACTCAAGGTCTTGGTTCTGGAAGCAATCCGAAAGTAGGCCATGAAGCTGCAAAAGAATCTGAATCAGAAATAAAGAAAAAATTAGGGAATTCTGACATGGTGTTTATTACTTGTGGTCTTGGAGGGGGAACAGGTACAGGCGGGGCTCCAGTAATTGCAGAAATAGCAAAAAAGCAAGGTGCATTAACAATTGGAATTGTAACCCTCCCTTTTACAATTGAAGGGCGAAAAAGAATTGAAAATGCAATGGAGGGTTTAGAAAGAATGGAATCTGTTGTAGACACATTAATAGTTATTCCAAATGATAAACTTCTTGAACTAGCTCCAGAATTACCTCTTCACACTGCTTTTAAAATTGCAGATGAAATATTAACAAATTCAGTAAAAGGGGTAACAGAATTAGTAACATCCTCAGGTTTGGTAAATCTTGATTTTGCAGATATAAAAACAGTAATGGTAGACGGGGGTGTTTCTTTAATTGGAATGGGAGAATCAGATGTTGAAAACCGTGCAGAAGATGCAGTAGAAAAAGCACTTAACAATCCTCTTCTTGATGTAGATGTTTCAAATGCAAAAGGAGCTTTGGTAAATATAATAGGAGGGCCTAATATGAGTTTAGATGAATGTAAATCGATAATAGAATCAATTGGGAATAAATTAAATCCGGATTCTAAATTAATTTGGGGGGCACAGATAGCAGATGATATGGATAAATCAATAAGAATTTTACTAATAGCTACAGGAGTAAAAAGCTCTCAGATATTAGGAGGAAAAGAGCCAATAGAATCAATAAAACATAGAGAAATTGAAGATGAGTTAGGTATAGAATTTTTTGAGTAAAATGAATAAATATAATGCTGTTTATTAAAAGGGAATAACCTCTAATTAATTGATGTAACAATAATTTTACTTAATTTTTTAGATGATTTAAGATATTAAAAAATTTCAAATCAAAAATTAGATTATTTTGCAGAGTTGTATAATTTGTAAAAACATTAATTATCCCTTTATTTCTTTTCACGCAATTTTTAAAAACCCTTTTTATCTTATAAATTTATGAAAAATATATTAACTCCTGTAAAATCCTTTTTTTTAAAATGCAAACGAGTTTGGAGGGTTTTGAGGAAACCAACTAAGAAAGAATTTCAGACAGTTTCAAAAATTTCTGCTATAGGAATTTTAATTTTAGGAGCTTTTGGTTTTTTAATCTCTCTAGTTGTAAAAATATTTGATTAAATAAAAAGACTTCAATAGTTAAATTGTTTTTATGAAAGCTATAATAATTCAATTAAAAAAATATTGAACTAGATTATTTTTGATTTAATTAATTCTTTATTGCTAATTATTTTTGTGTTGAACAATTTCTCATACCCTAATAAAGAGAAATATCTCATAAATACACTCAAAGGCAATAAAACAACACTAAAAGTATATATTACAAAAACTACATAAGGGATTAATATCATAATGGCTGCTAATTTTGAAAAGATAAAAATTCCAAAGAAGAAAATTATCCCGATAATACCAAAGATAATTAATACAGGCAGAATAATTATTGAAGATAATATTACTACAGCAAGACTAAACACAAGATTTGCTAATAAATAAATAAAACTTTCTAATTTTTGATTCTTTATCTGTCTGAAAGTATTTTTTATAGATTGTGTTATGTTAATTTTATTTTTATACATATCAACTAAAGAAAAATTTAACACAAACACCATAAAAATTCCAATTATTAAAATCCATAAAATCGCCAAAATAATCGAAGGTATTAAAGTGAAAAGTATTGTTAAAAATGAATTTTCAGTGAAATAATTAACTAAGCCTTGTTGAAAAAGTTGGATTATTAGTGGCAGGAATATTAACCCAAGTATTAAAAGAGCTATTATGCTTATAAGAATTCTAAATCCAAAAAAAGAAGCTCCCCTCCACTTATTCTTACCCCAACTTTTCTTAATTGAATAATCTTTTAAGACAAGAGCATCAATAAATATAAAAGTGAATACACTACTTATAAAATTCAAGATTAAATATGCAATACCAATAACAAAAACCAAGAAACCAATAAACCAACTAATTGATTTAGGCAAATTTGAAATAGCATTCTCAGTTAAATGAGTGGTTTTTTTAGTTAAAAAATTAGAGCTACCAGAACTAGGAAATCTCATACTTTTTCCAAAACTTGTTCCAGCAGAAAGTAAAGAAACAAAACCTAACTTCATCCAATAGCTAAGTTTAATTGGAAAAAGCAACTCTTTTGTTTTATCTATTGCAGGTTCAACAAGATTAAAAGCATTCCACTTCATTTTCTAATTATATTATTAAACAAAATTATTTTATAAAACTTTTCTTTAATAAACTTGGTGTAATTATTAATAAAAATTTCAAGAAAAATTAAATCAAATTCATTTTTTAAATTTTAAGAAATAAAAAAATATAAAAAGCAGTTTTTTAGGGAAAAATTATTAGAATATAGGGAATTAATTAAAGCCTCTTTAATTAAATTTTTTCAAAATCCTTTACAATTCAAAAATAGATTAATTAAAAAACTTTATAAACCCTAATCTTTAAATAATCATAGCTACTTCTTATAGAATTAAGCAGTAGTGGAACACTAAAAAAATGATATTTATTATAAAAGTTACAACAAATAAAGAAGAGAAAGCACTGGAAATGATTTCAGAAAGAGCTATCAAAAAAGAGCTTTCTGTTTATTCAATTTCAAGGCCACATGGATTAAAAGGTTATATCTTTTTAGAAGCTGAAAACAGAGATTCTGCAGAAGAAGCTGTTTTTAATCTTCCTTATGTAAAAGGGATAGTTGGAAAAACAATTAGTTATAAAGAAATAAAAAATATGATTGAACCATCTATTGAAACAATTTCAATTAAAGATGGCGATATTGTAGAAATTATTTCAGAACCTTTTAAAAAAGAAAAAGCAAAAATTATCAGAATTAATAAACAAAAAGAAGAAGTTGTGGTAAGTTTGCTTGGAGCAGTAGTTCCATTACCAGTAACGATCAAACTTGATAATGTTAAAGTGATAAGACGTGGTTCTGAAGAAACTGGAGATGAAAAATGAATAAATTAACTGAGAAATTATATGACCCTATCTTAAGCCATCATTCTATTAGAGTTATTGGAACATTAAATAATTTAAAAAAAATTGAAAAAAAAATTGAATCTGAATATAAACTTCAAGGGCAATATTTAAATAATACATCAAAATACCAAGAAGGGATGGAAATAAAATTTAAAAAAGTTTTAAGGAAAAAATGAATAAATTATATGGGAAATATTTAAACTGGAAATTAAAAAGAATTTTTTTCAAAATAGAAAACACTCAATTCTTTATTAAGATTCATCGGAATTTTGATACTTCATTTGATATGGGTTGCACAAATAGCGAATATAACAAATTAGATAAATTAAAAATAAAAAGGGAAGGATTAATTAGCAAACTAAATTACAAGCAGAGAAGTGGGATGATTTTAAATGAAAATTAAAATTTTAGTTGAAGGGGGAAGTATGCAACCAGGTCCTGCACTTAGCCAAAAACTTGGTCCAATTGGAATTAATATTGGACAAGTTATAAAAAAAGTAAATGAAGCGACAAAAAATTTTAAAGGACTTAAAGTTCCAGTTGAACTAGATATTGATTCTCAAACAAAAGATTTTAAGATTTCAATTTTTTCACCCCCTGTTTCAGGTTTATTAAAAAAAGAACTGGGGATAGAAAAAGGTTCTGGAAAACAACTAGATATTCAGGTAGCAAATGCCGCAATTGAGCAAATAATAAATATTGCAAAACAAAAACTCCCTAATCTTTTATGTAAGGATTTGAAATCAGCAGTAAAAATTGTAATTGGAACTTGCACTAGCTTAGGAATTTTAATAGAAAATAAATCTGCTAAAGAAATTCAAGAAGATATTAATAAAGGTATTTATGACGAACAAATAAAAAATGGACTAACTGAATTCAGTGAGGAAAAGAAAAAAGAGCTTGATGATTATTTTAATGAAATAAAAAAATCCCAAGAAGCTCTGATTAAAAAATTAGAAGCTGAAAAAACAGAAGAAACTCCTAAGGAAAATAAACCCTCAGATTAGAAAAGTTTTATAAATAATTCGATAGTATTTTCATTAGGGGGTTATGGGGTAGCCTGGTAGCCTTTCAGGTTTGGGACCTGACGACCCCGGTTCAAATCCGGGTAACCCCATTTTAATAAAATAATTAAAAATGGCAACAAAAACAAAAAAATCAAGAGCAGCAGGACGTTTTGGTGCAAGATATGGCAAAACTGTAAAGGCAAAACTAACAAGAGTTGAAGATAAACAAAGGAAAAAACAAAAATGCCCTTTTTGTGGAAAAATAGGAGTAAAAAGATTATCCAAAGGGATATGGCAATGCACAAGAAAAAAATGTGGGAAAAAATTTGCTTCAAACACTTATCATTTAGAGGATTAAATTTATAAAAGGAAAAGTTAAAGTAATAATATATAAAATGGCTACCTATAAATGTTTTAAATGCGGAAAGAAAATAAAAAGCGAAGAGCTTGAAAAAAGATTTATCTGTCCTAACTGTGGAAGTAAAATTTTCTTTAAACCAAGAACTAAAGTAAAAAAAATAAAAGCAGTATAAAATGTTTAATTCTAATGATAAATTACAAGAGATGCAACTTTTAGAGCAGAATATGCAAAATCTCTCTATGCAAAAACAAGCATTTCAAATGGAATTTTCTGAAACAGAATCTGCATTAAAAGAGATAAATAGTTCTGGGGATGAAGTTTTTAAAATAATAGGACAAATAATGTTGAAAACCCATAAACAAAAAATTATTGATGAACTTTCTAATAAAAAAAAGTTTTTGGATTTAAAAATAAAAAACCTTGAAAATCAAGAAAAATCATTTGCAGAAAAAGCAGATTTACTAAGAGAAGAAATTCTTAAATCTAATGAAAAAAATCAAAAAAAATAAATAATATCTCTAAAAATTACGAAATCTTTATAAATCTTATATAGTTAATTTATGTATGATTTTTGATAAAATTAAAAAATCATTTTCAACTTCAGGCGATGAAGATGAATTTGAGGAAGACTATCTTGAAATAGATGTAGGAAAAAAGGAAAAAGAACATAAAGTTCTTGTTAAACTTTTTACATTAAATCAATATGATGATGTAAATAACATACTAAATACTTTAAGAGAAGGTTATACAATTGCTATTATTGATATAAAAACATTAAGGAAAAAAGATTCAATTGAATTAAAAAGAGCAATTTCTAAAATTAAAAAAACTGCTGATGCCCTTGAAGGCTCAATTGCAGGTTTTGGAGAAAATATAGTTATTGTGACTCCTTCATTTGCAAAAATTCATAAGGAACAAGAAAGAGAGATTAAAAAATCTGATACTTATTAAGGTTAAAGTTTCAGAGGATTATTAATAATTCTAAAAAAGAGGAAAATTTAGAGAATAAAACATTTGAAGCAACTTTTGCTATGCCCGGGGAAAAAGATACAAATAAAAAATTTAATTCTTTATTAACCCCTCTTAAAAATAAGGAATATAATATTATTTCTTCTAATCCTTGCAAAACATTATCAGAACTTTCAGAATTGCCTAGATTAATAACTATCCCAGGTTATTTTATCACAGGAATTAAAGATATTTATTCTTATGCTAAAACAATTAATTAAATAATTCTCTTTTTATCACGATAATATTTATAAATTTAAATTGCATAAAAATTCAATGAGCAAGAGAATTAAAACAAAAGATAGCAGTTTAGAAGTATGCTTGTTTAATGGTGGGTTGATTGAAATTGAATCAAGCAAATTCAAAGATGTTTCAATACAAATTGAGATTGTAGATTCTACCTCTCCTTTAGCTCCTTTAGGAGCACTTTATAAAATTGAGTTATATAAAAGCGAAGAAAGAGATAAAATAAAACCTTTTGAATATGACTCTGCTTGGGTTATGAAAGATGGCACACTTCTTAAAAGAGGAAGGGAATATTCTGAGTATATGAAAAAAAATAGAAAATAATAATAATAATAATAATAATAATAATAATAATAATAATCTCACAAAAAATTTTAAAACCTCTA
>CAZRJS010000002.1:44422-50944 GCA_964600565.1 Candidatus Woesearchaeota archaeon
AATAATAATAATAATAATAATAATAATAATCTCACAAAAAATTTTAAAACCTCTATTAATTATTTCTTTATATGAAAACATTATTTATCCCAGCAAAATTAAGAGAAATTACAGATAAACCTAAAATCTTGGAAATTTCAAAAAAACTTCCAAAACATATAATAATTGCTTATATTATCCAGCATAAAGATTATGCAAAAGAGATTAAGACGATTTTACAAAAAAAACATAATATTACTCAGTTTATCCAAATCCTTGGTTGTTCTAAATTAATTCCATCCAAACAAACAAAAGCTATACTATTAATAGGAGAAGGGGTTTTTCATGCATCTTCTCTTGCTTATGAAACAAAAATACCTGTTTATTTGCTAGAAAATAATAAGATAACTAAAATTCCAGATGAAGAACTTAAAAAAATAAGAATAAAAGAAAAATCTTCCTATATTAATTTTCTAAACTCGGATTTATTGGGAATCCTGATCTCTACAAAACCAGGACAAGAAAAATTAAAAACAGCTTTAAGTATTAAAAACAAAATCAAAAATAAAAAATCCTATTTATTTATATCTAATAATATAAACACTAAAGAATTTGATAATTTTATACAAATTCAATGCTGGATAAACACTGCTTGCCCAAGATTAGACCTTGAACATAACAAAATTGTTAATTTTAAGGGAATATTAGAACATTAGTGAATTTTTATAATTTCTAAAAATAAAATCATTCTTCTATTAATACTATACACTATTAACTTCTTTTGTGAAACTATTAATAAAAACTCCAAATATCAAAACTCAAAATGTAAATTAGCCCAGATAGCAGATTTTTAGGGAAAAAAATATTAAGATAAAGTTAATTCGCAAAAATTCTATTAACCGAATAAGTAATTCTTCCACTTTAGTCTCAATTCACCTTTAATATTAAATAGGATACCTAAAACAGGATTTCTATATTTCCCTTTATAATCCTAACCAGATAACTACCTCAACTTTCCAAATATTAACTACTAATAGAAAAAACTGACCTTAATGCAACTATTATTACTGCAGGAATAAACAAAACTAATAATGCTCCAAATATCTCTTGAGCAAGTAATCCAAGGGTTGATATCCCCAATATAGAACCTCCAAGCCTATTAATAACCCCTTCTAGACCAAACTTACTTACAATTACTAATACAGTTCCTGCAATCAAAAAAGTATTTATGTCCTTTGAACTAATAGTTATAGAACCTATTAAAATCCCTAATCCAATTAAGATTATATAAAATACCTGGTTATAATCTGCATATGCTGTAATAGAAAAAGATTTTATCAGAGAAATTATAATTGCCACAATAACACCTATTAAAAAAGCTCTTGCACCCATTGAGTTTTCATGAGATTTTATAACCATCTTATATCACTAAAAAGTTTAAATTAATAAGAATAAAACATATATAAATTTTTGCAATTGATTTTTATTGCCTTTCAATATATATAATTGACAATAGAAATGTTTTTAAATCTTTGTAACTCTGGAATGAATACAAAATGAAAACAAACAAATTAAATTTGATGATTGCAAGCTTTTTTTTAGTAGTATTTTCTATTGGATTTATTAATGCTGCAAGCATATCTATATCAAATATAAATGTTCCTTCAAGTATAAATCAAAATGGGGGTTCTTTTGAAATTATTTTTAATCTAACTAACCAGGGCCAAGCTACAGATATTAATTGGAGCCTTTCAAGTGCAACTACTGGAACAATAAATTCATTTTCATTCTCATCTAATCATATTAATGAAGGAACTTCCTTACAACCAACAATACAAACAGTTACTGCTACAATTAATTTTCCAACTGGACAGACTGGAAATATTGCTGGAATAATCAATGCAGGAATTATAAATGGTTCAGGAGATGATAAAAATTTTACTTTCTCTGTACCAATAACTATGCCCTCTAATCCAGAAATTCCTGAAGATATTAAAGAATGCTCATTAATAGGAAATTTAGGAAATAATTTAAAATTAACAATAGAAGATATTTCAGTTATTCAGGGTTTTGGTGATGATGAAGATTTTTGGTACCCCTTAGATCAAATTGAAGTAGAAATCCAGGTAGAAAATAAAGGGGATGAAAAAATTAGAAATATTGAAGTTAAATGGGGCTTATATAATACTAATGATGAAGACTGGGTTTTTGATGAAAAAGAAAATGATTTTAATCTTAAAGATGGAGATGATAAAACTCTTACTATAAATTTCAAGCTTGATGATCCTAAGGATTTCAGGGATGGAGGAAATTATATTTTCTATGCTTGGGTAACTGGGGAAGATGGAGAATTTGATGATCTTGATGTTTGCACTTATGATTCACAAGAAATAGACATTATAGATGACAATGACTTTGTTATTGTGTATAATGTGGAACTTTCAAAAGAAACAGCAGAATGTGATTCAAGTATTTTATTTACAGCTGATGCTTGGAATGTTGGAGATAATGACCAAGATGATGTTTCTGTAAGACTATATAATAATGAATTAAATATTGATGAAGAAGTGACTATAGGAGATATACGTGATTTTGATAAAGAATCATTTAGTATTGAAATTAAAATTCCTCAAAATGCTGAAGAAAAAACTTATGCATTAGTATTAGAAATTCTTGATGAAGACAAAGATATTTTTGAAAATGATGAAGATGATACAGCAAGATTCAACATTCCTCTCAAAGTTAAAGGAAATTGTGATACTGAAGAAATTCCAAAAGCAATTGTTTCAGCAGGATTAGAATCAGGAGGAAATGCTGGAGAACAACTTGTTATTAAAACAACAATTATGAATTCAGGAGATGAATCTGCTATTTACACAATAAATGTTAAAGATTATACTAACTGGGCAAATCTTGAAAGTATTTCACCAGAAGCAATTCATTTGAAAGCTGGAGAATCAGGCGAGGTATTATTCACATTCAATGTTGACGAAGATGTTTCAGGGGATAAAACTTTTGATATAACTCTTTTCACAGATAATAAAGAAATCTTATCACAACCTGTTCAAGTCCCAATTAAAGAAAGTAAAAATTCATTTGCATATTTTGGTGAAAACCCATTAATTATGATTTTAATAGGACTTATAATCTTAGTCTTAATTATCATAATTGTTATTTTAATGACAAAAAAAACAAGTAAATAATTTTATAAATTTCCTTTTTCTAATTCTTTAATGAAAAAAAATAAAATTACTTATGATATTTTTATTAGATATATTTTACTATTTTTATTTGCATTAGGTAATTTATATATTTTTTATTTTTTATTAAAACCTCTAACTATTTATGCTTCTTATTTCTTATTTAATATTTCTTATGGAGCAGTATTATTACCTCCAGAAATTATTTTAGTTGCAAATACCTTCCAGATAAAACTAATTAATCCATGTATTGCAGGTTCTGCATATTATCTATTATTAATTCTTAATTTATCTACCCCTCAAATTAAGTTTAACAAAAGATTAATGCTTCTATTAACTTCATTTTTAGCCCTTTTTATCTTAAATTTATTTAGGATTTATTTTTTAGGAATTCTTTTTTTTGAGAATTTTTATTTTTTTGATTTAGCACATAAATTTTTCTGGTACTTCTTAAGTGTCTTTTTTGTTATAGGAATATGGTTTTCTCAGGTAAAAATCTTTAAAATAAAGCAAGTTCCTTTTTATTCAGATATAAAGGTTATATATAAAAATTCATTATTTAATAAAAAATGTTCTCATTAATTAGCCAGATTTCAACTTTTTTATTAGAGTTAATTAATAACCTGGGATATCTTGGAATATTTATCGGTATGACAATTGAGAGTTCTTTTTTTCCTTTTCCAAGCGAAATTATAATGATTCCTGCAGGAGCTTTAATTGCGCAGGGTAAAATGTCTCTTCATCTTGTTTTTATCTCAGGAATTTTGGGGAGTGTTACAGGTGCATTAATAAATTATTATCTAGCATTATTTTTAGGAAGACCCTTAATTGATATTCTAATTGATAGATATGGAAAATTCTTTTTTATATCAAGAAAAAATCTGAAAAAATCAGATATTTATTTTAAAAAACATGGAGAAATCACCACATTTTTAGGGAGATTAATACCGGGAATAAGACAAATTATTTCTCTTCCAGCAGGTTTTTCAAAAATGAATCTCTTAAAATTTATTTTATTTACTACATTAGGAGCAGGTTTTTGGATATTTATTTTAATTTATACAGGATATTTCTTAGGGAATAATCTTGTTTTTATAGAGAATAATCTTAATATAATAGTTTTATTATTAACTATTTTCTCTCTTATTACAGCTCTTTTTTATATTTTATATGAAAAAAGAAAGTCTTATTGAACTTTTTCTAATTGTAATATCCCTTCTAATAAATACTTCTCTGTTGCTTTTAGAATCTCACAATCTTTAAAATAAATATCATAACAAGTTTCTTTGGTTTGGATAACTTTTGTTTCATCTCCCTGCATTATATTTAAATAAATGTATTTCCCCTTTAAATCGCAGGTTGCATTTTCATCTTTTATTGTTTTTGTTCCAACTGCATTAAAAAAATTTAAAATATTTGCTACAGCAATAATTTCATCTTTATCACAATTAATATCCTCAGTCATATTAATCACCATATTTTTTCTAAATTCAAATTCTCCTTTAAAAGGAATTTTATCTAATCTTCGAGGGTTATTTCTTAAAAACATATTAAAATCAGCTATATGAGTTTTATCACTTGAAAATAATGGAAAAGAAGTTTGATAAAAAATTAAACTTCCCTCTTTAATTATGCTAAATTCAGCTCCTTTGTATTTAAAATTATCAATTGAGCTATAATAAAATAAACCTACACTTAATAATAAAATAAAAATTCCTAATGAAATTAAAAAATTTCTTAAGATTTTATTTTGTTCTTTTATATTTTTTTGAGATTTTTCAATTTCTTCTTTCTCTTTCCCAACACTTTTATTATCTTTCTCCCTATTTTTGTTTTCATTGTTTTTAGTTTCTACCATTTTATTATTTTATCTCTAAAACTCTATATAAAAATTCTTCCATAATTTTTGTCAAGTTTTCTTTAGGAGCACTAATATAAACACAACTCTGATTTTGCTCAAGAAAGGTTTTATTCCCTTCTCTGATTATAATAAAATTATCAGAACAATCTTTTGGAGGATAATCCCCTTTACAAGTTTCATTTATCACACAAGCATCTTGTATCCTCTGAGCAATTTCTTTAAAATTTGTGTAGATTAAACTTTTTATCTCTAAATCCTCTGAACTAATATAAAGAGGTTTTCCATAATAAAAATCAAGATTTTTTATGTCTGCCTGAATATTAATTTGAGTTTCATTTGGGAGATAATTAAAAATAAAATAAGAATTTTCTTTTTCAGTAATCCAGAAATTTTCATTTCTAAAAAATTCAAATCCATTATAATTTATATTATTCTGAATATTTTTTTTCCCTCCAAATGAATTAACCACTATTCCAAAAACACTTCCAAACATAATTAAAACTAAAAAGCTTGCAAAAAATATCTGCTTTAATCTTTCTCTTTTTTTTTCTTCTGATTTAGAAATTCTGCTTTTCATTTTAAAAATAAGTTTTTGAGGTTATAAAAAGATTACCCTAAAGAAAAAAAGAAAAAAAGAAAAAAAAGAAAAAAAAATAAATTTTAACTAACTTGATTAAGCTGTTTCTTCAGTAATAAGTTCAGCAGTTGTAGAAGAGCTTCCTACATACTTTTTGCTTGTATCAAATGCCTGTGTTCTTACATATGTAGCGGCATTTACTGTATCTGGAGCGTCATAACCTGCGACAAGCAAAGCTATTTTTCCAGAAGTGTATGCACCAGCTACACCTTGAAGTAAGAATTGCCCAGATCCGACAGTTGTCTGTTCAGTAAAGCTTGCTCCACAATAAGAGCCACCCAATACATGAGCAGCAGCAGAGTTAATACAGCTTCCACCAACAATTATTAAGTTTTTACTACTTACAGAGCTTACTTCAGAATCTTTAACAAGAACATCTCCAAGTTGTGTTGTTGTAGTTGTTCCACTTGTTGAAGTTATCTCAGCGGATTCTTCAGCAACATAAATTTCTCCATAAACCTGACTGTCAGGATAACTTATTGAAGTTGTATACTGACTAGAAGTTCCTTTGTCTGTTGTAGCAATAACTCCATAATAATCCATATCTTCATATACATCACTATCAGTATCTAGCTGTTTGTCATCCCACTGGTCATCTTTGCCCCATGTAAATGCGACATCATTGACTCCAACACCATTAGTACTTAAACCTATACCTTCCATTTCTACAAATAATCCATTATATGCATTAGAAGTAGAACTATCTTGTTCTTCAATAAGAATAATTCCTGGAAGTATTTCCGAGGTTGTTCCATCATCAGGATCTGCTATAGTAATAGTCGTATAATTATCTCCAAGAGCTGCAGATGCTGTAAATAAATAGTTAAATGGTCCAATTGCAACAC
>CAZRJS010000002.1:51044-57584 GCA_964600565.1 Candidatus Woesearchaeota archaeon
ATTGGCTCATAAAATGCTATTTTAGCACCTTTAGAAGTTTGAATTGTTGGATAAATTACTCTGTAACCAGCTGTGTTTGTGTCTGGATATGTTATTCTAACATATTCATCACCAGCTTTGTCTCTATCATCACTATAAGTAACTGTGTAATCTTCTCCTTCTACACTTAATGTAACTGTTCCTTCTGTAGCGGCAGTATCAGATTTATATGTTTTTCCACTGAAAACATCTTTGAATTCTACATAATCATCACTAGCAGTAGCTGAGGAATTAAAGATTGTCTTTAATTCAAGAAGATAACCATTTTCTTCATTACCTACAACCACATATTCTGATTTATTAACTTCTGCTCTTTCTATTACATTGATTACATCACCATTTGAATCTGCAAGTTTTGCAGCAGATGTATCATTATGATAAAAATTAACAGATTTTTCATCACCAGTATGTGCAGTCATTTTTATGGTAGCTTTATTGTCTCCTGCATTTTCCACTTCAATTGTTTCTCTTGAATCATCACTATTAAGACCTGAGAAATCAATTTTAAATGAACCAAAAACAGGGTCTGTAAAACTCCCTCCTTGAACAATAGCATCTTCATCTGTATCGGTAGCATATGCCTGAATTTTAAATCCAGTAGATTTGCTCCAATCGTCTCCTGACATAATTACATTTGTTCCATCAATTACATCTTCATCAGAACCTTCTCTAACTTCAGCACTATCTGTAAGTTTAATTTTATCTGCACCTACAGTGATTTGTGCTTTTAAGCCATAGTTTGTTGTTTCATCAGCTAAATCTACAGCTACATCAACTCCTTGAATTTTCTTTGAAGCATCTTCTGAAATTGTTTTTGTTTGAGATGCTCCTGCACTATCTGTTATTTTAATAGTTGCATCATCATCTGAAGAGGATATAAGTTCTACTGTATAAACAGCATCATCAACTGTTACTGTTGTTGATGAAGGATTTGAGCCTCCAATAGATAACTCCAGTGTTTCAGATGACTCATACAAATATAAGTCTGTTGTTGTAGTCCCTGAACCAACAGTATATGTTTTACCAAAAAGGTCCAAAGTTTCTCCAACAGAATCTGAATCAGTTAAATTAACAGCTTTGTTAAAGGTTACAGTTGCATTGTAAAGATGATTTGCAGAAGTGGTTCCTATAGAAATTGCTACACTTGGATCATCATCACTTGTTGGATAATTTCCAAATTGTAACTTAGGATGCCCATTTAATGCAATTCTTAATGTAACATCAGCATTAACATCTCCTGAAAAATCACCATCTGCAAGAACAGTTGGTAATTGAGAATCTGTTAATGAAGCTTTAACTGTATTAATAGAATCATTCATATAAATTCTTCTAGAACTTGTATATAATGCATAAGCTTCTCCATCTACACTTGTTCCTCCACTACTAGTCCCACTCATTCTGGACTGAAGGTCTGTTTGAATATTTCCAGCTTGAATTAAATCAAGTGAGGAAACACCAGTTCCAGTACCATAAACAATTGCTACATCTGCAGTACTTCCTGATACAAAAGGACCAGGATAATTTGCAGCAGCGATTGGGACAGCAATACTCATTCCTGCTAATAACAAGCTACTTGTTACTGCTGAAATTTTTTTAAAAAATTTCATTTCTTTTTATTTATACCTCCTTTCAGTTCTCTTATAATATTGTCTAAGACAACATTCCATCCAAAACTATCATAGTTTTGCCGGATGAATATAAATTTTGTTAACCTCATTTTATTGGTGCAAAAGAGTAATATCTTAAATTGATTTTCATTTAAAAAGCTTATCCCTTGTTTTTTTAAAAAATTGAAAAAACCCCTTTTTTCAAGGATTTATTTATAAAGGTTTCGCTGTAACTTTAATGTTGTTACAATTTTCTAATCTCTGTATTTTTAACAAAAAGAAACATTTATTAACATAGGGTTATTATGGATAATACATTTAAACATATCTATTTTAAAAAAACCAGGATATAAAATGACTCGTTCAAAAGTTAGAGAAATCACAATTTATGAATCAAAAGGAGGATTTTTTATAGATAAAAAATCTTTATCAAAAAAAGATTATGATTTTGAAGGTCTTTCATCATTAAGAACTCTTTTAAGCAATGAAAAAGCAAGATTAATCCACACAATTAAGATGAAAAAACCAGGATCAATCTATGAATTAGCTAAAGAACTTGGAAGAGGGTTTAAATCAGTAAATGATGATATAAAGCTTTTAGAAAGATTTGGATTTATTGAATTAATTCAGGAAAAAACAAAAAAAAGAATTAGATATAAACCAAAAATAATAGTTGATAAAATAACTATTAATCTAAATATATAATTCTTTATAGTTTTTGTAAAATTATTATAAAAAAAGTGATAAATAAAACTATTTGATTTTAAAGGGTTTAAAATCTCAGATTGAAGAATAAAATACCTATTTAGTTTTAAGAAAATTATTTAAGGTTTAGAATAAAGATTTTACTTATCAACTTAATAAAAAGATAAGTTTATCTTAAAAAAAGCTTTATCTATAAATTCTTAATTCAAATTTTAACTCATTTACCCCTAAGTCTTGCAAAGCCCCTTTATAGTTCTTGGTTAAATTCCCTTTTTTTAACAACATAAGCACTCCTTTATCAGAAGTTATCCCTAATTCATATCCTTTTACTAAATCATCTTCAATTATCCAACTTTTTTCCATTATCTCTGAAAGGGTTTGATTTAATCCATAACAATTTTTTGAATTATAGCAGTTTAATATTAATTCTCTTAATGAAAGATAGCCAAAATTATCTTGATATCTAGTGGTATGTTTAAGAGAGGATTGTATAAAACTTTCAATTTTATAACTTTCTATTTCATTTATGGGACTTTTTTTTAGTGTGAGGACTATAAAAACTAAAATTATAATTGCCACTATCAGAATTATTAGTCCAAATCCTAACATCTCTTCTTGTGCTTTTGTTTTAATCTTCATTTTTCTTTATTAAAAACCTCCTTCAAAGACATTTATTTATGAAACTTCTTTATAAAAAATTGTCATTTTTGCAATTTCGCATTTATCATAAATTCCTATAGCTTCTGCAGAGAATTCCTTTCTACATAAACTAACAAAATTATCTACCCCATAACCCTGTATCTCATTATCATAAATTCGGATTATATCACAATTAGGATAATTTTGATATGTGCATATTTTTTCATTTTCAGATAAAACTTTTCTTATCTCAATATTTGAAACTTCCCAAAAATTTCTATATTTATCTATATGCTCCTTTAAAGAAATTACTTTTTCAAAATCAACACAATTTGTTTTTTTTGCACCAAAACTCTCTCCACAAGAAAATTCAGGAGAATTCGCTAATTTTGAAATCAATAAAAGCGCATTTTTTTCCTGCAATTCTGTAGCAGACTCTTTCATTCCTGAAAAAGCAAATCTTAAAAAAAATAACCCAACAAGTGCAAATAATAATGTAACTGCTATTAAAACAAAAGCCATTTGTTGTATTTTTAACTGTGCATTTTTTCTTTTCATATATTTCATTTTACCATAACTTACAATTTGCTACTTTATTTTTTTCCTGAATATCTTCTACAATTAAATTTACAGAATTTAGATTTGCAGAACTTTCTAAATTATTTGCTAAATTTTTTAATGCAAGTAAATTCAAATTTGAATTGCATCCAACTTTGTAAGATATTAATGCTGCTTTATCATTATAAATAAGTGCTAATTGCTCGGTTCGTTTCATTAATCTTTTTAATTGACATTCATAAATTTCTGGTGAAGAAAAAACAGCAGCATACATTAAACTATCATATTCAAAATGCATAATCTTATTATTTTTTTTAACAATTTTTGAATTATAATCTACGTTTATATCACATTTTCCATTTATATTTAAAGAAAAACAAACTTTTATATCAGTTTCAGAACAATTATTCAAAATAATATTTTTTTGATTTAATGATTTTATTTCATTTTCTATTCTATCTGGAGTATCTTTAAAACAATATCTTTCTTTAGAGCTTGTAAGATAAATTAAATCAGAAACCTTAAAAGGAAAATAAAATGGTTTAGAAAAAATATAAAATTTTTCTCCTTCAACAATGTCTTCTGAAAAAATATATTTATTCTCAAAATCTACTAATCTATCTGTTTTAGTCCATTTACCAAAACTTTTTTTTGATGTGCTTATTAATTGTTTCCCAAAAGTTCCAAAGATGTCACATCTATTCTGAATTCTTGTTTCAGAAGGCATATTTATTGATGTTGTTTTTCCTGTTTCAAAACCTGTTTCAAGAGGATTGAGTAAAATCCCTATTTCTTTGCTTGTCTTTGTATCTTGAACCTCATCACTATTTTGAATAAATGCTTTAGATGCATAAATCGCTAAAAAAATTATAAATGCTCCGGCAAGAAATGCAAATAACCATGCAAAAGATATTTGCAGATAACCTTTTTCCATTTTTTTACTTTGTAATTTCTACAGAGCTCTCCCCATATTCTTTTTTAATTATTAAATTAAATTTCCCCTCAGAATTTTTTACACAAAAAGGATTTCCTATTTCAGTAATTTTTTCAATATTTATATTTTTTATTTTAACAGAATCAATTCCTTCACTCGAACCAATAGGATAAAAAAATAAATTTTCTTCTTCAAAAAAAACTTGTTTTAATCTATTATATAAAACTGATTTAATCCCTTTTGCAGGAGAATGATAATCAATAAAACAAACATATTCTATATCTTTATCTAGATAATATTTATTTTCTTGGGAACCATGTGAACCTCTATGCATTTTATCAACATCCTCTTGGAGATTATTAATAAACTGCCCAACACCCACAGTTTTCTCCAAATTTAGTAAAAATTTTATTGCATAAATTGCAAAAGCAATAAAAATAATTATTAAAAATATTGAAAAAATCATCCCAAAAGATAATTTCATCTGAGCCTTATTTTTAGAAATATAACCTCTTTTCATAATTCAACTAAATAAAACCAACTTATAAATTTTTATTAAATATCCATTGCCCTTAGAATAATATTACACCTATCTGGATTTGGTTGATTATTATAATAATCTTTGCATTTTATATAGTAATTTGTGTTTGTATTCCAGTCAGCATAATGTCCTGTTTTATTTTCTCCTGTAGAGGTCATAGCTATCCCTTCATCTAGAACATAATTGCAATTTTGAACATCATAAACACACTCTGCTTCTTCATCAGTCATTATTTTTAAATAACTATCTTCATTAAATGCTCTAATAATCATTGGTGGAAAAATATCTGTTTCAACTCTGAATATTGCCTTGGCTTTTTCTGTATTACCTCCTAAATCAACACATTTTATCCAGTATTCATAATCTCCTTCTGGAAGCCATAGCTCTTGCTTATGTGTATATGAATGAGTTTCATAAAATTCTATATAATTGTTATCATTATCTTCGGTGTTATAATAACAAATTGCTTCACCCTCATTATATCCTGCTGAAGTTTCTGCAGTTAATTCAATTTTTATTATTTCTGTTGAATCTTTAATTGTGGTATTTGGACCAACTGAATTTAATACAAGAGGTTGTGTTCCAATTATTGTAAATATATAAGATTCTTTATTCACATTTCTATCTTCTTTAGGTGCTGAAGGTTGGTCTTCACATCTAAAATAAAATTTATTTTCTTGCATATTTTTTATTCCATTAAGAGTTGCATCACATTCATATAATAACTGAGCATTCATCTCAAAAATACTTGATGAACAAGACATTGAATTTTCCATATCTTTATAAGACTGATCAAGATGAGACCATTTGCAAGTTGCAGGTTCATTTGTATAAACTTTAATATCAACCTCTGATGTATTAAATGCTATTGGCATATTATTTAGCAAATCAGTTGTGACAATTAATGGAGGTGTTGTATCTGGACCTTTATCTACACAATATTTAAACACAAAATTAGCTGTGTTTGCATTTCCATTTTTATCTTTACATCTAACATAAATTTCATAGTCTCCATCATTCTCTATTGTTAAATTTTCTGAATCCAAGTTTGTTGCTCCAGGCAAAGACATCTTTAATGAATGATTATATTTGTATAAACTACTCCCTCCAAAATAAAATTCCATGCTGTCAAAATCATTTTTTCTCACATAATCAATTTTACATTGTGCAGGTTCATCTGTTGTTACTCCAAAAGATAACGGAGTAAATGCTTCTACACACCCCTCTCTTCTAGAAGGTTTTATTTTTACCCCCCTATCTGGAGGAGAAATTGCTGCATCAGGTTTATAATTATAACCCTCTGTTAAAACATCTAACCATGGTTGTATCACAGGATATTTAACATCTTTTCTATTTATCCAGACACATGTTTCTTCATCAGTTCCTTTATTAATTAATTCACATGCTGCCCCTAAACTTCTACATTGATATTCGCTACAAGGGAGAATTCCCTGTTGATTACATTTTTCACAATTTGCTCCTGCTTCAGGAGGCTCCCAAACTTCACAGGCATATGT
>CAZRJS010000003.1:0-7000 GCA_964600565.1 Candidatus Woesearchaeota archaeon
TCTGCTCGTCCAAACCTCTCACCTAATTCTTTCAGAATTACCAACTACTGAATTCCAAAAAACATTTATGCCCTCGCCGAGATTCGAACTCGGGTCACTGCCTCTCTTCATTATACTCTTAACATTTGAAAGGGCAGTATACTTGGCCTCTGTACTACGAGGGCATTAAAATAACTTAGATTAAATTGCTTTTTAAAGTTTATTAAGAATAAATCCCTTTAACTAACTCCTACTCTAACAGGAAATTTCTCTTGAATAATATTTCCCTTACAAAAGTATGTCCAAGAATTAAAATAGTTTTGAGTTTAGTTAATCTAAAAAAAATAAAATCCCTCTGCCCAGATTCGGACTGGGGATCTCCCGGGAACTGCTTATTTTAAAACAGCTACAGGAACTGACTTATCTGGTTTCATAGTAATCATAAAGACAACCAACGGTTTTCTTTATCAAACTTTCCCTTAATATAAGGTCATGCCTGATGACAACCAACGGTTTTCTTTATCAAACTTTCCCTTAATATAAGGTCATGCCTGATGACAACCAACGGTTTTCTTTATCAAACTTTCCCTTAATATAAGGTCATGCCTAATTATTGAATCTCCACCATAGTAAAACTACAGCCAGGCGCTCTAACCACTGAGCTACAGAGGGATATTTAATTAACAAAAAGAGTGTTTTTAAAAATTGTTATTAATGACTTTAGTAGATTTTTATATTCTATTTATTTATTCCATTATTTATCAATAAAATATCAATAAAAATAAAACTTACTTTCTTGAATAGGACTTAAATCATAGATAAAATAATCCATTATTAATTAAAATATTTTTTAAAAAGAATTAATTATTCTTCCCTAACATTACCTTTTTGCTCAGAAACAAAAAAAGCTCTATTTGAATAAACTTCCTTAATTTTGCCTTCTTTTTCATAAATAGCTGTTGAAGAAGGCAATGCAAATCTGCCTAAAACCCCTAATTTAGAATAAACAATATAACTCAACACTCTTTTTTCCCCAGACTCTAATTTTTCAAAACTCCACTCTATTTTTTTTGCTTTTTCGTCAATTCTTGAAGGAATCTCAGCTCCGAATTTCTCATAAACTTTAACTAAAGGAGGTAACTTATCCATAACATTAATTTTTTCAACATATTTTCGTGCATTAACTAAAATTGAAACTTTCAAAGCAAACTCTCCCCCTTTAGTTTTAACAAAAGAAACTTTTTTTCTTAAAATTAAATCAGTTTTTGAATATCTCTTTGATAAAATAGTTATTGCTATAACTAAAATAATAATTAAAAAAGGAATCAACCAATTTGTTTTAACAGAAATTTTTGTAGATTCTCCTGGATTTAAATTAGAATTCCATGTGTAATAAATAATAAAACCCTCCCTATTTACAATATTAGGTTCAGGGCTAAAACTTGTAAACAATCTTGAAAAAATATTTTTTTTAATTAAAGTTGTTGAAGTTTCAACAACATTACCTTTATTTTCCTTCTCAATAATATGGGTATTAATAATAAAGCCATAATTATCCAGTGTTTCAATTAAAGAATCTTCTTCAGAAAATTCAATTATCCCTTTCAAAAAAACTTCTTCTCCATTAGTTTTTAAATCAGCTTTTAAAGTATAAAATCCTGCAAGAAGTTTATCAATATCTTCTTTATTTAACTGAACTTCGAAAATTTTTTTGCCATAAGAATTTAAAGAAAATTTTTTAGAAAAATCAAAAAATACAGAATTAAAATCAATTTCTAAATTACTAAAATTATAATTAATATTATTTTTTACATAAATATTTATTTTATTTGAATTTATATCTAATTTTTCTGAACCTATTTCAAAAACATCTTCTAATTTAAAAACCTTAAAAATAAGTTTTTGCTTAATTTCAGACCTATCTTCTCCACGAATATAATAATTAAAATTAAATGGCCCTTTTGTTTCTATTTTTGCTAAAGGATTTATAATCAAAGAAATAACTTTAGTCTCATCTTTATTTATAGAAACTTTTTCAGGAATTAACGCAAAACTCACAAGATTATAAAACATAAAAGTATCACTCTCTCCCAAATTCTTCACATCAAGTTCAAATTCAATAGGATTTTGAAATTCATAAATCATTACCTCATCTGAACTTTTTTTTGTAACTTCTAAATTTATTGCAAAAACTGGTTGTATTACTAAAAAAAATATCACGAAAATAAAGAATAACTTTTTCATAAAAAATTTACTTATATGTTATATTTAAGGATTTCGGTGATGGTAATTACAAAATAAAATCTTTATGATTTACCTTCTAAATCAAGATAAGCTTTAGCCTGTTTTAAAAATTCATCACAATCCAACATAATTCTCTCTTCAAATTGTTCTATTTCAGAAGAAATAATCCATTTCTCATAAACATTTCTGAGAAATTTTTTAAAGGCAGTAGTTTCAAACTTTCCTGCATAATCTCTAATTAAAATTCCATTTACTTGCATTTCAACTCTTCCCTTATTAGTTTTAATTTTTTGACCCTCCTGAAGAACTTCAATATCTTTCAAACCAAAAACTCTAAATTGAACTACAACTTCAAATTTAAAATAATCTGTAAATAATCTCTCTCCACTCCAATCTATAGAAATATCTTTTGCATCCCCTTTAATCTTTTCAATATAATTTTTTTCCTGCAATATCAAATCTGTTTGCTGAGTTAACCAATCATAACAAAATTTATAATAATCTGCGAAAGAAACTGCCCCTTCATAATTAATTCTGCTTGAAAAAATTTGATGTTTTTCTACCATTTTTATTAATCAATTTTATTCATAATAAATAAAGATATTATTTAAACATTATGGAAAGAACAAAAAAATATTTTAATGAAATATAAATTAAAAAATATTATAAATTCCCCATAAAGAAATAATTTCCTATATGTTCTTTTCCACCAGCAGTCATCTTAATCAATTTAGCTTCAATTATATGAAAATATGGCTTGAATAATTGCTTCATATCCTCAAGAGAGGAATAATATAATTTTACGCCAACAGACATTTTCGCACCTTCTGGAATTATCCTTAATCTTTTACCCTTCATCCCAAAATCAGAATTCTCATTATTAAAACAAATGGATAAATACTTTCCTTTTTTATTCAAAATATATTTAATATTTTCAACATATTTTTTTCTTTGCTCAAATTTTATATGATGCAAAATAGCCCATTCAAAAATAAAATCAAATTTATCCACTATTTTGTCTAAATCTACAACATCCATAGATATAAACCGAATTTTTACACCTTGTTTTATTGCATTAGATTTTGCTAATCTAATAGCATTTTCTGATATATCTATTCCTGTTACATCAAATCCTTTTGAAGCTAAGTAAATAGCATAAAACCCCTCTCCACATCCTATATCAAGAACTTTGCATGATTTGATTTTTCTACTTTCAATTAAATCTACTAATTCTTTAGGAGGATTTAATTCTGTCCAAACAGCTCCTTTTTCATATATTTTTTCAAATATTTCTTTATCATTTTTCATATTTAATAAAACAATCTTATATATAAAAAACTATTCTTAAAACATTCATAAAAGTTATTTTGAAAATTACTCCTTTATAATATAATAGAAAATTAGTAAATTAAAATTCATATCACATAGAATTCTCACAAGCTTCACAAATCATCATCCCATTAAACTCTCTCAATAAATCTCTTTTACCACATCTTTCACAAATACCCTCTTTAACAGGAACTTCTCTTTTTTTTGCTAGATTTATTCTTTTAAGTTTATCTGACTGTTCTTTTATACCATCAATCTCTTCAAATTCAGGATAAAATGCTGGATTGAAATTTATAATATCTTTAATTGTAATCATTCCAACAACTTCATTATTTTGAACAACAGGAAATCTCTCAAATTTCTTCTTTTTCATTTTATTAATTGCTTCATAAACAGTATCAGAAGGTTTAATTACAACTATTTTCCGTGGAGAAATATCTATTGCTTTTATCTCAGATAAACCTTTTTTTGATTTTTTTATTAAAGCCCATAAAAGATCCTGGTCAGTAATTAACCCTGAAAGTCTTTTTTTATCCACTAAAATTAAACTACTTACTCTTTTCCTAACCATCTTCTTTGCGCATTCTAAAAGATTCGCATCAGGTGCAATAATAACTGCCTCTCTAGTCATTAAATCGGAAACAAGTATATCTTTCATACCTTTTTTAAACATCTAAACCTTATAAAATTTATCTTAAACTAAACAGTGACATTCATCACAACAAAATTTAAATATTAAAATAAAAATATTCTTAATAATGACAGACAAACCAATAGTTCTAATGCCTGAAGATGTTCAAAGAATTTTAGGCAAAGATGCACAAAGAAATAACATCCTTGCTGCAAAAATGATTTCAGATATTATTAAAACAACCCTGGGTCCTAAGGGAATGGACAAAATGCTTGTTTCTCCTACAAATGAAATAATTGTGACAAATGATGGAGTTACAATACTTAATGAAATGCAAATCGAAAATCCTGTTGCAAAAATAATGGTTGAAATTGCAAAAACACAGGACGAAGAAGTAGGTGATGGAACAACCACTGCAGTAATGATTGCTGGAAAACTTTTAGAAAACTCAGAGAAACTTCTTAATCAAAAAATACACCCTACTGTTATAACAAAAGGTTATAGACTAGCTGCAGAAAAAGCACAAGAAATACTAAAAGAAATTTCTCTAAAAATAACTTCTGAAAATGAAGAGGTTTTAAAACAAATTGCAATGACTGCTATGACTGGAAAAGGTGCTGAAGGATTTAAAGAAAAATTCGCAGAAATAAGTGTGAAAGCTATTAAACAAATAAACAAATATGAAAACAGCAGTATAAATGATATTAAAATAGTTAAATCAAAAGGAAATGGAATAAAAGATACAGAATTAATTATGGGAATTATTATTGACAAAGAAAAAATTTCTCAAGAGATGCCTTCAAAAATATACAATGCAAAAATTGCTTTAATTGATTTTAGCTTAGAAATAAAAAATCCTGAGATAGATACTAAAGTCTCTATTTCTACTCCAGAACAATTACAAAATTTTATTTTACAAGAAGAAGAAAGTATAAAAGAAATGGTTCAAAAAATAAAGAACTCACAAGCAAATGTTGTACTCTGTCAAAAAGGAGTTGATGATTTCGCAAGTTATCTTTTATCCAAGGAAAAAATCTATGTCTGCAGAAGAATTGCAAAAAGTGATATAGATAAAATTTCTAAAGCAACTGGGGGAAAAATTGTAAACACTTTGGAAGAATTAGATTCAGAAAAATTAGGAAAAGCAGAAGTAGTTCAAGAAGAAAAACATGGAGAAGATATTTTAACATATATTAAAGGGTGTGAAAATCCAAAGGCATTAACAATTTTAATCAAAGGAGGAACAGAACAGGTTATAGATGAAATTGAAAGAGCTATAAAAGATAGCTTAGGTGTTTTAATCTCAACATTAAAAACAGGTTTAGTTGTACCCGGAGGAGGAGCAATAGAATCAGAACTTGCAAAAAGATTAAGACATTTTGGACAATCATTAAGTGGAAGAGAACAACTAGCTGTAGAAGAATTTGCTTCTTCTTTAGAATCAATTCCATTAACACTTGCAGAGAATGCAGGATTAGATCCAATAGATATTTTAACAGAATTAAGATCAAAACATGATTCAGGAGAAATCAATGCGGGGCTAAACTTATTTAATAATAAAGTAGAAAATACCCTTAACTCAAAGATAATTGAACCATATAGTATAAAAAATCAAGCAATAAATTCTGCAACTGAAGTTGCCATAATGATTTTAAGAATTGACGATATTATTGCATCTGGGGGAAAAGAATCTGGAAATCCAAGAGGGGCAGGAAACAAAGAATATGGTGGAATGCCTTCTGGATTATCTGGATATGATTAAAATTTAGAAGTTATCTTTTCTACATCAGGTTCAACTTTGATTTATATTATAATAATCTTAATTTTAATTGGGGTTAGGAATCAGAGCATACTTTTTACTAACCAGAGATTATTCTCCAATAGGTATTAGCGAAAAATCAATACCCCAACCACCGGCATTACCTTCTGGATAATTACAAAATCTCCAAAACAAAAGTTTTATATAGTATTTCTTACATATCTTACTACTAAGAAGAATAAAAAATGCAAGAAGAAATAAAAGACATAAGAACAGCAACTTTAACAAGTAAAGGGCAAATTTGTATTCCTAATGTTGCAAGAAATTTAGTTGGTTTTAAGGAAGGAGAGAAAATAAGTATTATTGTTTATGCAGATAGAGTAGAACTAAAACCAATGAAAAAGGAAGAATTAAACAATGCACTATTTTGTATGTTAGCAAGCGAAGAAGTTTTAGCTAAAAATTGGTTATCTAAAGAGGATGAGGAAGCATGGAAAGATTTGTAAAAGGAGATGTTATTATTTTACCTTTTCCTTATACTAACTTTTCAGGGGCAAAGAAAAGACCTGCTGTTGTGATTGCAAATCTGAAAGGACAAAATATTATACTTGCCCAGATAACAACAAACCAAAGAAACGACGAAGACTTGATTAGCTTGAGACAAAAAGATTTTTCTTCTGGTTCTTTAAATTCAGATAGTTTCATCATGGCCTCTCTTATTTTTACAGCAGATAGCTCGAAAATTTCTTATAAAGCTGGAAAGATAAAATCTGAAAAATCAAATGAAGTTCAAAATAAGCTTATAGAGATATTTACTAGATAATGCAATCGATATAAAAGATAATGAAAACTTTTCTTGATTTTTCCCACATTACATTTTCGCCTACAACTCAAATCATTAAAAAGAAAATAAAAAGTTCACTTGTTACACTTCGCTTTCCCAAATTAAATTTTAAGCTCGTCACTCCATTACATTAAACTCCAGAGGAAAATTCAATTTTCCTTATTCCTAATTAATAAAACATTTTATCTAATTAATTTATTAATATCAGAAACTC
>CAZRJS010000003.1:7100-8961 GCA_964600565.1 Candidatus Woesearchaeota archaeon
TTCTGAGTCAGAAAATAAGGAACAATCACCCCGTAAAATCCTTATTTTCTTTATTAAAAATAAAATTTTCAAGAAAAAATACATAAATAACTTCAAACTAAAACAGCATAAACAACACAGATAACAATTATCAAAGAAGCAATTATATTTTTCCAATTCATTCTTTCCTTTAATATAAAATGAGCAAGAGTAAAAATAATTATTGGACCTAACATTAAAACAAGAGTTGTAAATATAACCCCTAAACTTTGAAAACCATAATACATCAAAACTCTATACCCTACCCAAGAAATTCCTGCTCCAAAATAATGAGGGACAAATTCTGGTTTTATTTTTAAAATTTTAGGTCTAAATATAATTAATCCTAAAATAAAAGCAGCAGAACATCTTAAAAAATAAAAACTCAATGGAGAATAAAAATTCAAAATTAATTTTGAAAAAATAAGTTCTAAAGCAAAGAAAAAACTCCCAAGCAAAGCAAAAATAAAAGGCTTACTAAAATAAAGATGATTTTTCTTTATATGTGAAAAAACCAGGGCTGCACCTGCAATAAAAGCAGGGATTATAATTTTAGTATTTTTTTCGAAAAATCCTTCAGTAAAAATAAAACTAAATAAAATCGCTAAAATAATAACAAATAAAGGCTCTAAAGCTCTCGCAGGCTCTAAATTAGTTAGTTTTTCTTTTTTAAAAGATTTAAAAGTAAAAATATTAGCAAGCAAAGCAAATAAAATAACAATTAAAAAATACAAAAGATTTACAGGAAGAAAAGCTCCTTTAATATCAATATACCAATAAAAAAAAATAAAAGGCAACATTGCTAAAATTATAAAAATAAAATGTGTGACAGTATAAAAAACAGGAGTAATCCCTTTTTTTCTAAGAGTAATTTTTTCAAAGATAGTTCCTATTCCTAGAGATAATGCACTTAAAATAGGGATGTATATCATTAATTAAACAAGAAATATTGTTTAAAAAGTTTTCAAACATCAAAATTATAAACTCAATTGATTTTATATTAAATGAAAAATAAGGAAAAAAGACATTTAAAAAAATTAAAAAAACAAAAATTAGAATATCCTGCAATAGCTAAAAAAATAATTGAAGCATCAGATATAATATTACAAATCTTAGATTCTAGATTCATAGAAGATACAAGAAATAAAAAACTTGAAAGTTTAATAAAAAACAAAGAAAAAAGAATAATTAATGTGATAAATAAATCAGATTTAACTCAAAAGAAAAAAATAGATGATACTAAATCGAAAGAACTTTACCCTTATGTTTTTGTTTCTTGTAAATTAAGAAAAGGGATAAAAAATTTAAGAAATCTAATAAAAATTGAATCTAAAAAAATTGAAATAAATAATGAAGAAATTGAAGAAGAAATAAAAAAATTAAGAAGCAAAAACAAGATAAATGTCGGGGTAATTGGTTATCCTAATGTAGGAAAAAGTTCTCTAATTAATATTTTAATAGGAAAAAAGTCTGCACCTGTTGCAAGCCAGGCAGGTTTCACAAAAGGATTTCAAAAATTAAGATTAACCCCTGATATAGTTCTTATTGACACTCCGGGGATAATTCCAGAAAAAATTTATAATCAACTTAGAAAACAGGAAATAACTGAGCATACTAAACTTGGAGGGAGAAGTTATAATCAGGTAAAAGAACCTGAAATAATTGTTTCAGAATTAACAAAAGAATATAAGAGTCTTTTTGAAAATTTTTATAAAATAAAAGCTAAAAATAACGCTGAAATTTTAATAGAAAAATTAGGAAAAGCGAAAAAATTCTTGAAAAAAGGCTCTGAAGTTGATACTGATAAAACAGCGCGTTTAATTCTTAAAGATTGGCAAGAAGG
>CAZRJS010000003.1:9061-30622 GCA_964600565.1 Candidatus Woesearchaeota archaeon
TTTATAATAGAATTTTTAACAGGAGCAACTAAAATTCCCCCTGTTTTTAATTGCTTTACTAATTTTTGAGGAATTTTTTCTGAAGTTGCACTAATTAAAATTCTATCAAAAAGTTTTTTTTCAGCTTCTTCTGGAAATCCTTTGGAACCATCTCTGCAAAAAATATGTATATTTTTAAAATTTTTTAAAATTCTTTTTGAACGCTCTTCTAATTCAGGAATTCTTTCTATACCAAACAACTCAGAATTTTTTGATATTTCATTTATTAAAGCAAGAACATAACCACTCCCAGAACCTATCTCAAGAATTTTCTGATTATTCTTCAATTCAAGCAAATCTAACATAAAAGCAATTGTAAATGGTTGTGAAATCGTTTGCTTTTTTCCTATGGGTAATGCAATATCCTCATAAGAAAAATTTTTATATTTTTTAGGAATAAAATCTTTTCTCTCAATTTTTTCAAATGCTTCAACAATCTTTTCAGAAAAACCTTGTTTTTTAAATTCCAGAATTAAATCTTCTTTTATCATTTTTTTTCAATTTAATTTTTTAATCATATATTTCCCTAAACCTTCATCTAATTTATAATTAAGTTTTCTATAATAACCTCTAACCCCAATTCCTGATATAACATAAATATTTTTGCATTTTTGTTTTTTAGCTATTTCTTCTGCCTTTTGCATTAACCATTTCCCTAAACCAATATGTTGGGAAATTTTTCCTAATTCCCCTAATTTAAGTGCTTGTCCATAAACATGAAGCTCTCTTACAATTGCTTGTTTTTCAAAAATTCTTAATCTGCAAAGTCCAAATAAAATATTATTTTTATTAACTATTTCAAGAAAGTATTCATCCCCTTTAGAAGCCTTATATTTTAAAATTTTTAATTTGAGTTTTTTATCAATATTCTCTTTATTTTTTACAAAACCAATTTCCCTATATCTAATCTCTTTTAATTTAACATTTTTCTCTCTAAATTCTTCTTCAATCTCTTTTCTTAAATCAATTCTTATTGTTCCAGCAACAAGATATTCAGGAGGAATTTCCCTCATTATCCTCATAATTCTGCAATATTCTGGGACAAGTTTAATCATTTTAATAAGAATTTTTTTTATTTGCTCTTTTGTATATGGAGCATATCGTTTTTCTGCATACCATTTTTCCAGTTCTGCACCTGGAATAACCTGGCAAGGATAAATCTTTAATTGGTCTGGCTTAAATCTCTTATCAGAAAAAATTTTCTTAAATAATCTCAAATCTTTTTTCATATCACTCCCTGGAAGTCCAGGCATTATATGATAACCTATCTTAAATCCAGCATTTCTTAAATTTTTAGTTGCTTCTACAACATCACTTATTTTATGTCCTCTTTTAACAATTCTATAAATTTTATCATCTAAAATCTGAACACCTAATTCAACTCTTGTAACTCCCCAACCCCTCATTTTTATAATATCTTTTTTACTGCAAACATCTGGTCTGGTTTCAACACACATAGCAACACACCGAGATATAGAATCCTCATTTATTTTTTGAGATTTCCCAAGAGTCTTTGCTTTTGACTTGGGGAAATTTAAACCATCATAAATTCCTTTAATAAATTCCTCCTGAAAATCTTTATCATATTCGAAAAAAGTTCCCCCCATAATAATTATTTCAACTTTATCAATTGGATGATTCATTGATTTGAAAACCTCTAATCTTGCCTTAACTTGTTTATAAGAATCAAAATCCAATCTTTTTGCTCTCATAAAAACAGGACTTTTAGGAGTATAACTTTGAGTAACATTTAAATCAGGACAAAAAACACACATCCCATGATTACACTTTCTTGGGGGCAACATCACAGCTACAGGGGTTATCCCTGAAATAGTTCTAGAAGGTTTTTTAACAAAATTATTTAAGGATTTAGACATATATCTTTAATTGAAAAAGTAGTTTTAAATTGTTTTGCTAACTAAAAATATAACTTTTTATAAAATAAATAATAAAACTCAACATTTGCTCTTTTTTCTCATCTAAAAGAATTAATAAGAATATTAATCAAAAATTTCTATAACAAAATTTATCAGAAAAAATTAAATCTAAGCAAAATTCAAACTAAGCAAAAGAATATCTTTTTTGTTAAGATTTTTATACTTTAAATAATAATTATTTATATGGATCAAAAAAAAGCATGGAATTCAATTGCAGAAGATTGGTCTAAATTTAGAGATAAACCCCGAGAAGATGTTCTTGATTTTTTAAAAAAACAAAAAGGTAAAATTCTTGATTTAGGGTGTGGTTCAGGAAGACATTTTATTAAATCAAAAAAAATAAAATTTTATGGTGTTGATTTCTCAAAAGAAATGTTACAATTAGCTGAGAAAAAAATAAGGGATAATAAAATAAATGCTATTTTATTTAAATCTGATATTCACAAAATCCCTTTTGAAGATAATTTTTTTGATTCTGCAATTTGTATAGCCTCATTACATTGCTTAGAAACTAAAACAAACAGAGAAAAAGCAGTAAAAGAACTTTCAAGAGTTCTAAAACTAAAAGCAAAATTATTAATTTCTGTATGGAATAAAAATTCAAAAAGATTCAAAACATCTAAAAAAGAAAAGTATATTGGCTGGCTTAACAAAAGCAAAAGATATTATTATTTTTTTGACAAAGAAGAAATCTATAATTTATTTGAAAACCAAAACTTCAAAATAATTGAAAAATTTCCTTTAGAAAGAAATATAGTATTTATTGCTAAAAAAATTAAGTAAAATCTTTTGTTAATCTATCAATTAAACCAATTGTTTCTTCATCTAATTCTTCATTAAATCCAGACTCATATAAATTAGAAGTAATTCTCATTCCTTTACTAAATTTTTCTAATGTAGAATTTTCATCTTCTTTATTTAAAGAATAATTTTTATCTTCTTCAAAAAAATTATAATCAACTTTCATAAATTAGAAATTATTCTTATATTTATAAATCTTACTATTAAACAGTAATTACACTTATCCAGAAAGTTTCAATCTAAAAATTCCAAGAAAAAAGCAATTATTTTTTAACTGGTCTTAAAATATCAAAGAAATTCTTTTTTTCAAATTCAACAAAATTCATTTCTTCAATATCAATTACAAACTTTATTAACCCCATTTTATCTAAAAAAACAGTTCCAACTAAAAAATACTCATCTTTTTTTACATTTATTTTTATCTGCAAGGAAAATAAAATTTTCTGAATAGAATTATTAATCTTTTCATATTCTACTTTTTTTTGCAATAATTCACTAATTTTTTCAATATCAAAATCTAAATCCTCTTTTATTATTCTAGGTATATTTTCCTTATCAATTAAATCAATTCTACTTTTTTTAAAATCAGTAACTTTATGCGATTTATTTGAAGTTTCAGAATTTTCATTTATAAAAAAACTAAACATCTCCTTGTTTTTAGGAATATAAAAATCTAAACTTTGATGATTTTCTTTCCCATTAAACTTTAAATCAATTATAAAAAAAGCCCCTGCTAAAAAAGCATCTGGATTTTCTTTCATAAAATCCTTATACTCTTGAGAGTTTTTTAGTTCTTTAAAATAATTTTGAAAGTTCATTTTAGGAATTTATTAATAATCTCCTGTAATTTAAAAAAAGCATCAAAATTTTCAGGCATAAAATTAAATTTTTTTTGAAAACTCTTATAATCTTCACAAACAACTACATTTAAATCATCTAAATTATACCTCTCATTCTCATCACCATAACTAAAATACCTAAACTGAGGCATATAAAAAAAAGCATCTTCTGAAATTACCACATCTAAAGCAATAGGTATTTTACAAGAATCCTTTTTTATACAACTTTCACAAAAATCATTTAAAAAAAAATCATAATCTTTAGAAGAAGGAACCCAATATTTCCCATTTAATTCTAAAAGATTTTTTTTATGTAACATAGAAAAACACAATCAAAACAACTTATATAATTTACTATTATCTCTTTTCCTCAATTTCTTTTTTGATTTTATCTTTAAATTCTTCAAAAGAAAACTTATGAATTTTTTTATCTCCTTTAATTCTTATAGCAAGATTATCTTCTTTTTCTTCTCTATCTCCTAAAACAATAATATATGGAACTCTCATTAATTCAGCTTCTTTGACTTTTGAAGGAATAGTTGTAGAATCAAAATCAGAATTAATTCTTAAATAAGGAATTTCTTTTTTAAGTTTATCAGTAATTTTTTTTGCAAAAACTTTATTCCTATCTGTAAAACTTAAAACTCTTACTTGCTCTGGAGCAAGCCAAATTGGAAATCTTCCTTTTGTATTTTCAAGCAAAATTCCAATAAATCTTTCAAGAGAACCATAGACAGTCCTATGAATCATCACAGGTCTTTTTTTCTTATTATCATTGTCTGTATATTCCAACTCAAATCTTTCAGGCATAGAAAAATCAAGTTGAATTGTTCCACATTGCCATGTTCTTCCAAGAGAATCTTTAATATGAAAATCAATTTTAGGTCCATAAAAAGCACCATCACCTTTGTTAATTTTATATTTTACACCAACCTTCTTTAAAACATTTCCAAGAGTTTTTTCTGCTAAATCCCAGATTTTATCTTTTCCAATTCTTTTTTCAGGCCTTGTAGAAAGTTCTATATGGTCTAATTCAAGCTCAAATTTTTTATAAAAAAAATCTGCAAGATTCACAATTTTTTCCAATTCATCAGCCATTTGCTTTTCAGTGCAGTAAATATGAGCATCATCTTGAGTAAACTGAACAACTCTAAATAATCCCCCTAATGTTCCAGATAATTCCATTCTATGCACAATTCCCAGTTCTCCAACTTTTAATGGAAGTTCTTTATAACTTTTAGGTTTATTTTTAAAAATCAATATCCCTCCTGGACAGTTCATTGGTTTAACAGCAAAATCTCTTTTTTCATAACTAGTCAAAAAAATATTTTCCTTATATTTTTCCCAATGTCCAGAAATTTGCCATAATCTTTTATCTAAAATCTCAGGAGTTTTTATCTCTTCATAACCTTGTTTTTTATGAATCTCTCTCCAAAAATTAATTAATTCATTATAAACAATTAACCCATTATTATGCCAAAAAACCATCCCTGGAGCAGTTTCATTAAAAGAAAATAAATCCATCTGCTTTCCTATAATCCTATGGTCATTTTCTTTAAGTTTAGAACTATCTAACTTTGATTTTGAGATTTCTTTTAATAGCTGTTCAGGAGCATAACCTTCAGAATCTTCTTTACCCCCCACAATAATTTCCCTGCTTAACTCACTTAAAGGATGCCCCTTAACCTTCATTTCAAATTCTTTATAATAACCAAAAGGGGCCTTTAAAACACTATAAATTTTTTCTAAATTTTTTTCTGATTCATTTAAAACCTTCTGCGCAATTTCAGGTGCAGCTAAATTTTTAGAAAGATGAGCATAAGGGTATAAAACTATCTTATTTGTATTTATTTGCTTAGAAATATCATTCACATTTTCAATTAATTCGCTAACAATTTCACTGATATTTTTATCTGTTTTTTCAACTGCAACTAAAACAGCTAAACAATCCTTAGATTCTCCTCCTCCTTTATCCCTCTCAGAAAGATTCTCTACACTTTTAAGAGCTTTTTTCAAAGGTTTAAACCTAAAGTAATCACAATGCAAAAATAAGACTTTCATAATTTAACTAATCAATCCTAGTTTTTAAAATTAATTATAAAGGATTTTGATAAAACTTTTATAAAAAATATTGAGCTTAAAATCTTTCTAGTTTTAATTAGAAAAAAAAGCAGATAATCTAAAATTTTCTAATAAATTATTTTCTTATCTATTATTCTATATAAGCCACAGATTTCTTCATTGATTTTATAATCTACTTTTTTAACTTGTTGCTCTTATTTAAAATCCTTTTGAAAAAGAGGTTTTCCTTTTCTCCACTACTCATTTTTTCAAATTTATAATCAATTAACATCTCTTTTAATCTCTCTTCGCAATTTTGGACTATTTTTGCAGCAGAAGAAATCCCAGAAACAATAAAAATCATAGAAAGGTGTGAGCTTATTATTGTGGCAGTTTGTTTAATCACATCTCTTTCTTTATCATTTTTTTTAACAAATAAAACATGTTTTTCTATATTTTCAAGGATATTTATAATATCTTTTTTAAATTTATCAATAGAAATAATATCATCTATTAATATGCCTATATACCTATTCAAAATACCATTTTCTACAAATTGAGCAATATGCAATCCCTTAACATTATATTTATCAAAAATTTTTGTCCTTAACTTCTGTTTTCTTTCTTCTTCATCTTCTTTTTCTAAACTTCTTAAGGTCAATCCCATCTTTAATAAAAAAAGCATTTCTTTGTCTTCAATATATTCTTTGTAAAAAGATAATTCTCCAGAATGATATTGCTCTTTTACTCTTTTTATTGTTTTTTCATCCTGAATAAAAGCAAGTTTTTTATCTTTGAATTTAGAAGCTAATTTTTTAATAAATTCCTCTCCCCATTTTAGAAATCCTTCTGTTGCACCTTTTGAAGCACTTTCTATAGGGTCATAGGACATCTCCAAACTCCTCAAAATATTTAGAGATGCTCAATTCATTATCATCAAGAATTATTTCACTTCCAGGAAATATAACCATGCTTTCTACCTTAACAGGAATTTCTAAATATCTATCTAAAATTCCCTTTCCTTTAGAATCTAAAACAAACTCGCCATCTGATTGATACCCTAATTCCTTTAAGAGTAATATCTTAGATTCTGAAGAAACTTGTTTTAATGAAACTAATTCCATTTTTATTTACCTTTTTTTAACAAATATTCATATCTTTATAAACTTTAACCTTAAGAACCTTCAATAACTTCTTTTTCTTCTTCTGTTATTCCATATAATTTATAGATTTTTTCATCAATTTCATAATCAACATTTTTAATGTCCTGTTCTGATTTTCCTTCTTTGTGAAATTTAATGATTCTTTCAACTAATTCTTTTATTTCCTTTGCCTGAGATTCAGAAGGGATTTTTATTGAGAGATTATCTAAATCATCTGCATTAATTCTTGGATATAAACTAAATGACTTAAAATAGAAATTTAGTAATTTTGAATTAAGCAAACCCAATAAATAATGAAAGTCTATTTCTTTATTAATGCCATAAATCATACGAACAGAATCAAGAATAATTCTATTATCTTCATCAATAGAACAAGTTAATCTTCTCCTTAAGTTTTGATTTTTTATTCTTTGTAAAACAATCTTTTTCCCTCTAAACATCTCTAAATTTTTTGGATTACTTAACCACTTGCCATATCTTACAAATTTTTTATTAATAATTGGAATATATCTTTTTATATCATCACCAATTATTATCGGAAGATATTCTTTTCCTTCTTTTTTATGGCTTAAATATTTATTATTGCTTCCTGTTTCTATTCCTCAAGCATAGAATCACGCTCATCTTTTGGAATTAAAAGAAATCTCTTAACTATTTTTTCTACTTCCCTTTTTGCTGTTTCTTTATCCATTAAAATCACAAGAAAAACACCCTTAAAATCTTTTTGCAAATAATTCAAAATTTAAAAGAAAGAATTTAGTTATAAAAATTACATGTAAAACTTATTTTTTATATAAAAAATCATTAATTTGATTTTTAGCTTTTTCCCTTTTTTTCTGATGTTCTTTCAAAAAAACATTTATTTTTTCAATTAAATAATCTTTTAATTCTGAAGTTAACATTTTTCCACTTCTATAATCTTTTTCTATTTGTGCAAGTTTTTTATCATCATATTCAAAATACTTCAACCACTGAAACGAAACATCAACATCAGGATTGCCCCCTTTTTCTCTATGTTCTTTAATAGTTGACTGCCCTCCTGAAAAAGCATATTTCTTAATCTTTCTCTCAACCTCTTTAGGTGAATCAGTCAATAAAATAGCTTTTTCACTTAAACTACTACTCATTTTTCCTTCAGGACCAGTTAAAGCAGGCATAAATTTTGCATGCAAAATAGCTGGTTTTTGATGCCCTAGTTTTTCAACAACATCTCTTGAAATTCTAAAATGAGGATCTTGATCTATCCCAAGAGGAATTAAACAAGGTCTCCTCTCTTTTCTTAAAATATTCGGCAAAAAAATAGGAACAGTTTGCATAGCAGTAAAAAAAATACTCCCAATATTATTTGAATCATTAAAACCAAAAGAAGCTTTAATAGTAGAAAAAGTAATTTTTTTGGCAACTTTAATTGCCTCTGGATACATTATCCCTGCATGTTTAGTATCAATTAAAAAATAAGTTTTCTTAGGATTAAATCCCAAGGCGATTATATCAAGCATATTCTCATAAGTATATTTTTCAATATCTTCAAAAGATTTATTTTTAGAATACATAAATTTTTCATCATCTGTAAATTGGAACCATAATTCAGTGTCAAATTTTTCCTGCAACCATTTAACTAAAATCCAAGTTCCAATATGCCCTATATGAATCCCTCCTGAAGGACCTATCCCTGTATATAAAAAAAATTTATTTCCCTTTTCATATTCATCAAGAATCCATTTCAAATCCCTATGAGCAAAATAAATCCCTCTTTTAAAATAAGGATGAATTTCACCAGCAAGTTTCTTAATTCTATCTAAATCAGAATTAGTAATTTTTTTTACACCAAAATCTTTAATTAATTTATCATAATCAACTTTCCCCTTTACATCATAAGGGGTAATTCTAAACTCACCTTTTTTCATAATTAATTCAATTAAATTGCATTTATAAAATTTCTTAAATGTAGTTTTGTTAAAACCATTAATAAAATAATAAAAATTCCAAAGAAAAAATTAAATTAGCTTAATTTTTAAGTTCTTGGAATATAAAAAAAATAAGGGCAATATTTCATAATCTTTAAGTGATTATTTTTAGAATTTTTTAACCAGAAAAAAGGAACAATTAAAAATTAAGCTCTTTTTTTCTGTATTACGAGAAAATTTATAAACAAAAAATACCTATGTAATTCATAAAATGAGGAAAGCACTAATAATTTTGATAACATTATTCTTAATCTCAAATATATCTGCAGAGGTAATAATAACAGAACAACCAAATAATCTATACAATCGAGGAGATATCCTGGTTTTTACAATAAAAGTTAATGCACTAGAAGATATAGATAGTTTTCTATCAATTAATCTCATATGTCCTGAAAAACAAACAGAAATTCATAAAGAATATATTTATTTAGAATCTGGAGAAGAAAAGAAAATAGATTCAATTGTCCCTCTAATCTTAGATTTTATTGGAGAATCAAATGGAAATTGTAAAATAAAAATAAACTTGGAAGAAAGATATGTTTTATCAGAAGAATTTAGTCTATCAAATTTTATAAATGTAGATATAACAAGTGAAAAAACTGAATTTAATCCTGAAGAAATTTTAATTGTGGAAGGGACAGCTATTAAAGAAAATGGAAATCCTGCTGAAGGTTTTGTGAATATAACACTAACTCATGAAACTACTTTAGAAAAAATAAAAATAAAAGACACAGTTAAAACAGGTTATTTTTATGTGGACTATAAAATCCCTAAAAATACAAAAGCAGGAAATTATAATATAAAAATAGATGTATATGAAAAATATGCTTCTGGTCTAAAATCAAATTATGGTTTTACAGAAAGTTCTACATTAATTAAACAAATTCCTACAAATCTTGAAATTCTTCTTGAAACTAACAAAGTAGAACCAGGAACAAACCTTAAAGTAAAAACAATTCTCCATGACCAATCAGGGGAATTAATTGAATCAAATTCCTTAGTTACAATAAAAAACAATGAAAAAGAAATAATAAAACAAGAAAAAGTTAAAACAGGAGAAAATTTAGAGATTCCAATAAAATATAATGAACCTTCTAATAATTGGGAAATAAATGCTAAATCAGGAGAAATAACAAATAACCTTGAATTTGAAATAATTGAAAAAGAAAATGTTGAAATTAAACTTCTTAACAAAACTATTATTCTAACAAATAAAGGAAATATCCCCTACAATAACACAATTGCAGTAAAAGTTGGAGAGAACACAACATTTATAGATGCTTATTTAAAAATAGATCAATCTAAAAAATATAAATTAACTGCTCCTGATGGGAAATATAACATTCTTATTGAAAGTGAAGGAAAAGAAAAATTCTCCAGAAAAGAGGTAATGTTAACAGGAAATGCAATAAGTATAAAAGAATCTGGAAATTTTATTGAAGTAATAAAACACCCATTTGTATGGGTCTTTATGATTGCTATATTAGGTTTTGTTGCATTTACTATTTTCAAAAAAGGATATAAAAGAAGTTTTTTTGGCTATACAAGAAAATTAAAAGAAAAAAAGAACACATCTAGAAAAAAAGAAACTTCTTTAGATAATATAAAAAGAGAAAAACTACTTAATTTAACCGAGAATAAAGCAGAACTTTCTTTATCTATAAAAGGAGAAAAACAAAAAACAATTGCCATTTGTTTAAGATTAAAAAACATGAATGAACTTATATCTAAGAAGAATGCAATCAATGAAATTTTTAGAAAAATAATAAAGGAAGCAGAAATTTACAAATCTTATATTTATGAAAGTCAAAATAACATTTTCTTTTTATTTTCTCCTCTTGCAACTAAAACTTTTAAAAATGAAAAGCCTGCATTAGAATTAGCAGAAAAAATAAAAAGAGCTTTAGACCAACACAATAAATTATTTAAACAAAAAATAGACTATGGAATTTCTACAGGCGAAGGAGAAATAATTGCAAGAGTTGATTCAAAAAATAAAAAAATGCAGTTTATGGGTGTGGGAAAATTCATTCAAGAAATAAAAAAAATCTCCTCTTTATCAGAAAAAGAGATTTTTTTAACTGAAAATTTGAAGAATAAACTTAGTTCAGAATTTAAAACAGAGAAAAAAACAATTCAGGGAACAGAAGTTTATAGAATAAAAGAAATAATTAATAAAGAAAAACATAAAAAATTTCTTGATTCTTTTTTAAAAAGAATTGAAAATTAAAAGAATTATAATTAATCTATAAAATAAAAACTAATTTAAACTAGATAAAAAATTTTCATCTTAAATACCTTTTTCTCAAATCCTCTTGTAATCTTTTTCTTTTAACATTTTCTTGCTTATCTTCCTGGGTTTGATAACCTAAAAGGATTGATTCTACTCTTCCAATAAAATCTGGAGGGTTTCCAAAAATCAAATTTTTTAAGCCATTAGAATTATAAAATTGTGGCTCAGGACTTCGAGCAACCCAAATATTACCCTGTCTTTCAAGATTATCCCCCTGAATTTCAGTTCCAGGAATTTGCCCTTTTTTATAAATAGTCAAACCCCCAGAAAATAAAATTTCTCTTTTTTTCTCACCTGAAACAAATTCATCAGGTAATTTAAACCAACCATCATCTAAATAGATTATATCTACTAAATATTTCACTGTAGAACCAATAATTTTGAAAGAACCAACAACTTCATCAATAGTATCAAATCCAATTTGTTCAATTATTTTAGTCGAGCCATTATACCAAAAGGAAAGGCGTCTATAACCATCTTCAATAGGACGTTCCCAGGATAAAATTGAATCATCTTTAAGAAAAAATTCTTTATTATTCTTTAACATTTTAAATTAATGTTAATAAATCTTTATAAGTTTTATTGCTTTGAAATAAATAATTTTTAATATACTATAAACAATATAATTTTAGCGCACTGCTAACAATAGCTCTTTTTATTTCAGGATGCTTTTTCTCCAAATCATCAATTTTTTCTGAAATAAAATCTTTCTTTTTTTTAACAGGTTGTCTAAATTTAAGTTTTTTCAGTTTAGCATATAACAAAATTTCTTTGTCTAAAAATAAACAAAATGGGCGTATAACCTTGCCTTCAACAGGACAAAATTTTTTAATATCATAAACCTCTTTATTAATAAGAAATTTCACAAAAGCATATGCAATAAAATCAGCTGAGTTATGCGAAATAATTTTATCCTTGTTTTCTGTATTAGCTGTTTTAATTTTAACTCTTCCTTTCTCAGAAAGCATTTTTAAGATATCCTCTAATACAACTGCTCTAAAATCAGCTGTTTTTTTATCAGAAATTCCTAAAGGCAATGGCTTACATAAAATTTCTGGATAAAAAACAACTTCATCTTTTTTTATCATTGAATATTTTCTGATTGTATAAAGAACTTTTTTTTGAAACCATTTAAGAAAACAATTTTTACATAATTTTCTTTTATTAGTAAATTCATAAACTGGTTTTATATCACATTGTTTACACATTTTACAACCTCTCTTTAGAATATTTTTTGATTCCATCTTTCTTATAATCTTCCTGCAATTCTTTTGCAATATCTTTAAATTTACTTAAAGAATAATAAACAGCTGGTTTCTTTTTTGCAGATTTAATTGAACTTTTAAATTTTTCAATTACCTTATTCTCATTTTCATTTCTTCCAATAACAAACCAGCAATTTTCCTTAAAAAAATGTCTTCCAATTCTAACTAATTTTAAAGTTTTTTCATTTATTAAATTATTTTTTATCAAAAGATTAAATCTTTTTTTAAAACCCCTCTCACATAATAAACAACCTCCTGAAGGTTGTGGATACAAAGTTATATTAAATTTTTTAGCGAGTTTAATTTGTCTATCCCTTTTTTTTCCATGGATATCATATAACTTATTTCTATCAATAATTTCTTTTTTCTCTGCCTTTGTTTCTTTTAGTAATTTGGCAGATAAAGGTCTTAAAATACATTCTTTTAATCCGGTCTCATTATCAATAAGATTGAAAGCCCTATTATTCTGTGAAAAAGGTCTTTCATCTAAAACTTCTCCACTAACTATTAAATTTATTTTTTTAGAATAAATGAATTTTCTTACTTTCCTAAATATAAAAATCTTGCAATCAATACAAGGATTAAAACCAACACCCCTCCCATATTTAGGATTTTTTAAAATATTAAGGTATTCTTGCAAATATTTTCCTTTAGAACAATCAATAATTTTCAATTTAACATTATCCTTCTTACAAAAATCTTTAATAAATTCAATATCTTCTTTTAAAAAAGGCAATTTTAAAAACACCGCATTAACATCAAAACCCTGTTCTTTCATTATTTTGACAGCTAATATACTATCTAATCCTCCTGAAAATAAAACAACACATTTTTTCATAAAAAATAAAAGAGAGAGTTATATAAAAAGATGATTATTTTTGCTTTTCAATTTTTTGATTTTCAATTTTTTTCTTTTTTCCAAATTTATCAAAATAACCTGAAATTTTTATTCCGAAATTAAAAAATTTCATCAAAATTCCAAATACAAAAATAATAACTCCAATAAAAAAAGAAATAACAAAAACTGTTCTTGCTTTAGAAAAAAAACTCCCAAAAAAATCTAATAAAGAAATATTTGCTAAAAAAGAAGCAAACCAATCAAGTTTTAAAAAAGGAATTGCAGACACTGCCAGCAAAACTCCTGCAACAATAAAAGAATTATTCTTTGTTTTAGAAAATAAAAAAATAATTAAAAAAAGAATAACTGAAATTAAAATACATAAATAAAATTTATTATAAAAATAATCTCTTGATTGTTTAGAAACTAAAAAAAACGGCTTTCCTGTTTTTCCAAAACAATCCCAGAAAGAACATTCATAATCTTGATAATATATCTTCTCAATAAATTCGTCAAGCATCTTATTTGCTACTGCATCTTCTCCTTGATTAACAATTTCACAAGGAATTGAAAAAACATAACCTTCTATACTAAACACAAATTCTGTAAAATTAACACAATATTCTTGCATTTCAGGAAGGGATTCACTTATCAGATTCCCCATATCTATTTCTTTTTCAGTTAGCTCGTTTACTAATAAATTTAATTCAGGTTTAATCACATCATAACTCAAAGACATCCCAATTGTAAGAGAAATATTCATTGCTATAAATGTGAAAAAAAGCAAAAAACTAACAACAAGAATAATTACCCCTTTTATAAAACCCATATACTAATAAAAAAAGTATATTTATAATATTAACTACATTTCAGCTTTGGTAAATTCTCTTTATTTTAATAATTTTCTTTTAAAAAATCTGTTTTTTATATATATCTAAAAAGGAATCTTATCTCGCTATCCCCTTAAAATTTCTATTAACAACTAATTTTTTATTTAATTACCCTTATTTTTACTCAGTAAATAATTTTTTCTGAAGTGAAGTTTAACAAGGCAAGACCTTTGGGGTATTAGAAAAAATAAATATCCCCTTAATAATTTTGCCAAAGTCCTACATTCTATCTAATCTCTCAATTCTTTTATCAATAGGGGGATGAGTGCTAGTCCAACCTTTAATTGGATTTGAAAAAAATAAAGGTGCAACTGCCTTGCTTATTTTTTCTTTTTTTGCATCTATAGAAGATGAATCTTTTTTTATTTTTTTCAAAGCATCTGATAATCCCCGAGGATATCGTGTAAATTTAACTGCTGTTGAATCTGCCCCATACTCTCTTTTTCTTGAAATAGCCAATTGAACAAGTTTAACAGCAATTGGAGCTAGAATAGCCATAGCAATCCCAATAATAACAAAAATAATGCTCCCTCTTTGATTATCTGAATTAAAACTTCTAAACCATAAACTTCTTAAAAAAATTTCTGAAATTATTGCTATCATCCCAACCATAACTGCTATTAAAGTCATATATCTAATATCATAATTTGCTATATGACTCATTTCATGTGCCAAAACCCCTTCTAACTCTCTTCTATCAAGTTTATTAAGAGCACCTTCAGTTACGCAAATAACAGCATGCTGAGGGTCTCTACCTGAAGCAAAAGCATTAATCTGTTCAGAAGACATAATATAAAGTTCTGGCATTGGTAATCCACTTGCTATTGAAATTCCTTCTACAACATCATAATACACTCTATTCTTTGTTCTTGAAGCTTTTTTAGCTTTTACACTTGCAATAGCTATTTTATCGGATTTATAATAACTAATTAAAATATAACCAAGAGAAATAATAATTGCAATTATCATTATTATAAAGAAAAAACCAGGTTCAAAAGCAAAAGAAATAAAATAACCAAATATAGCAAAAATCGCAAAAATAATAATCATAAGGAAAAAAGAATTTCTCTTATTTTTAGAAATTTCATCTTGAAAAATTAATCTTGATTCCATAGAAGATATAAAATAAAAGAGTTTTTAAGAGTTATCTTATTTAAAATTCAACATCTACTTTTTTTCTTTCTGCTTCAGTAATTTTCAAATAATCTTTTTTCTGTCTTCCAAACATCCTAGCAAAAATAACCCCTGGAACTTTCTTACATAAATTATTGTAAGTTAAAATACTATCATTATAAAACTGCCTTGAATAAGCAACTTTATCTTCTGTAGCAGTTAATTCTCTTTGCAATTCAAGAAAATTTTGATTTGCCTTTAAATCAGGATAACCCTCAGCAATAGCAAAAATAGATTTAAGAGCACTTTCAAGTTGATTATTTGCCTGAACTTTTTTCTCAATACCTTGGGCAGAAACAAGAGCTTTTCTTGCCTCTGTTACAGCCCTAATAGCAGCGGTCTCATGTTTCATAAAACCCTTAACAGATTTAACAAGATTAGGAATTAAATCAGCTCTTCTTTTAAGTTGAACATCTATCTGAGACAAGGAATTTTCAACTCTATTAGTTAAAGTAACAAATCTATTATAATAATAAAAAATGATTAATCCTATAAATAATACTAGTCCTCCAATTATAAATATTCCTAACATAAAATTAAAAAGGGGAAAATAGTTTATAAATTTAACCACTGGACATTTTTTCTGCTTAATTTATTAATTTATCTTTCTTTAAATAATATTCATTTTCATCTGGCCAGATATAATTTCTCCATGTTTTTCCTTCTAATTTTGCTAAATCTCCAAGGGTAACAATGCCCTCTTTCTTTATTTTATTTTCTAATTTACCCTCTCTAAAAAGTGCTAGTGTATGAATAACTGAATCAGAAGCCCCATACCCAGTAGTATAATCTACTATATCTAATGTAGTTCTTTTTGTACAAGAATCATAGTCATATTCTTTTAATTCAGTAAAAAAATTAACATCATGATCTGAAAAATCACAAGTTAATCTGTCCACATATCTTTTAATATTTCTGTGTATTCTTCCATCCTTATTTAATTTTTCATAAACTTTGCTATATTCTCCTTTTGGAATTTTCATTTTATTCATACCTCCTTCTAATTCTATTTTGAGTTTCAACTAAGTTGTTCATTCTCTTTTGAATTTTATCTTGATTTATCTGTTTCATTTTATTTGTTCCTATTATAAGGTAATAACAAATAATACTACTATTTAAATTCTATCTCCCCCCAAAGGGAGTAGAAATTAGAAAGTTTTAAATATCAAAAACATTTTTTGTTTTTATGTTAGAAAAAGAGCTTATGGGAATAGGATTAACCCAAAGAGAAGTAAAAGTTTATTTAGCTCTCTTAAAGCTAGGTGAAAGCACTACGGGAAAAATCATTCAAGAATCAGGCATTAGTAGTGGAAAAATATATGAAATCTTAGAAAAACTTATAGAAAAAGGATTAGCTAGTTATACTATCAAAGAAAAAACTAAATATTTCAGAACAACACATCCAAAAAAAATTCTCGAATTTATTGAAGCAAAAAAAATTAAAATAGAAGAAGATAAAAAAAATGTAGAAAAATTACTGCCCCAGTTAACAATTTTACATAAACTTGAAAAATCAGATTATAATGTGATAATTTACAAAGGAGTTGAAGGATTTAAAACAATCCTTTCTGAAGTTTTAGATGAAATAGAAAGCAAAGATGAATGGTTAGCATTTGGTGTAAACTCACTTGCCCCTGAGAAAACCTCTTTAATTTGGAATGAATTTAATAAAAAATTAGCAAAGAAAAAAATTAAAACAAAAATTATTGTTGCAGATAAAAATATTGCTAAAAGAATAGTTAAAACAAAAACAATGGAATTAAGGATAATGGAAAATGGTGCTACTGCTCCAATAAGTTTAATAAGAAATATTATAATTATTTCAAACTGGAAAGAATCTTCTTTAATCAAAATAACCAATAAAGACATTGTTAATTCCTTTAGAAAATTCTTTTATAGTTTATGGAAAATTTCTAAGAAGATAAACTAACAATTAATCATATAAATATGATATTAAGTTACCTTTAATTTTTACAAAACTATCTTTAAAAAGATTTAAATAAGTGAGCTCACTTAATATTACATGACAAATATAACCCTATCAATTGAAAACGAAATTTACAAAAAAATGAAAAATTATTCTGAAATAAAATGGAGTGAATTTGTAAGAAAATGTATCCAAAAAAGGATTAAAGAATTAGAAATACTTCAAAATCATCCCAATAGTGAAGGGATTATGACTATGTTGGCTTCTGAAAATCTCTTAAACAAAGATTGGGACAATAAATTAGATGAAAGATGGAACAATGTTTAATCAAAGAGATATTGTTTTAATCCCCTTTCCTTATTCAGATTTAACTTTATCTAAAAAAAGACCTGCATTAATTATTTCTAATGAAAGGATTCATAAAATGCAAGATAGAATTTGTTGTTTAGTAACAACTAAACCTCACAAAAATAATTTGCTAATTGAAAAAAATTCTTTTGAAAAAGGAACTCTTCCTTTTAAAAGTTTTATTAAACCACATAGAATTTTTACAATTCATGAAGGCATAATCATAAAAAAACTCTGCAAAATTAATAATAATCTTCATAATTCTGTTATAAAAAAGATTAATGAATATCTAAAAATTAATAATTAAATCATGTTTCAAAAAGGTAATAATTGGCAAAAATCATTAAAACAAAAATTATGGAAAATTTCTAAGAAGATAAACTAACAATTTATTGAATATAAAACTTTTTATACTAAAAGTTCTAGCATAGCCATGGACCCGCAAACAGCAGGAATTATTAAAGCAGTGATTTATTCTGCAGGTGCTTTTGGAATAGTATATCCCACTACCAAACATTGGTATCTAAAAAGAAAATCAGATAATGAAACATGTGTTGAGAGAGGAGAAGCAGAAAGAAAATTAATAGAAACAAGAGGAGAAGTATTAAAAAAATTATCAGAAAATCCAAATTTACAACAACATCTCAAAAAAAGAGAAGAGCTAACCCAGAAATTAATTCACGAGCATCCGGAAATAATAAAAGACAATAAGATGGGTACATTGGATGCTACAATAAGGATAATGGTGGGAAATTTTTATCCTGAGAATTGGGAACTTTTATTATAAAATATAAAACAAAAAAAATTGCCCCAAAAAATTTAATTTATTACTCTAAAATTTTTAATTCATATTATTTTACATTATAATCAACAACAAAAAACTTTATTAACTTCTTAATTTTTTTTATTAATGGATAAAAAAGAGATTTCAAAAGTTTCTGCTCCAATACCTGATTTTATTAAATGGTTTTCTGAATTAAATAAAAACTCGGGCAATATTGCTGGAGGAAAAGGAGCAAATCTTGCTGAAATTTATAATTTAAAAATTCCTGTCCCACCAGGTTTTGTTATCACAGCTCAGGCTTATGATTATTTTATAGAAAAAGCAGGAATTAAAAATAAAATATATGAATTAATAGAAAAAATAGACTATGAAGATACAAAAAAATTAGATGAAATATCAAAACAAATTAGAACACTTATTATTCAATCAAAAATTCCTTTAAAAATGGAGGAGGAAATTCTTGAAGCATATGAACACCTTAATGCTAAAGATGAAAACCTTCAAAAAGGAACTGCTCTAGACATACTTAAAAGTTCTACAGAACCCCTTTTTGTAGCAGTAAGAAGCAGTGCAACAACAGAAGATTTGGCAGAAGCAAGTTTTGCAGGACAACAAGACACCTATTTAAATGTTAAAGGAAATCAAAATTTAATAGAAAACATAAAAAAATGCTTTGCCTCTTTATTTACTTCTAGAGCAACCTATTATAGAAACAAAAAAGGCTTCAAAACTGAACAAGCAAGTTTAGCAGTTGTAATTCAAAAAATGGTTGATTCAGATAAGTCAGGGGTGATATTTTCAAAAGGTCCCTTAGGAAAAACAGATAATATAATTATTGAAGCTGTTTGGGGATTAGGAGAAGGCATTGTTTCTGGAAGAATTACCCCAGATCATTATGTTATTTCAAAAGAATTAAAACTAATTAATCAAAAAATAAATGAGAAAAAAATTGCTATTAAAAGAACTTCAAGTGGAGATAAAACAGAAGCAAAGTTAAATCCTGAAAAATCCAATGCCCAGGTCTTAACAGGTTATGAAATTAAAAAATTATCAGATTTTGCTCTTAAACTTGAAGAGCATTATCAAAAACCCCAAGACATAGAATTTGCAATTGAAAAAGATGAAATTTACATAGTTCAAACAAGACCTGTAACAACAATAAAAGAAAATCCTGAATTACCTGATTCAGAAGAGATTCAAGGACAAATAATTTTGAATGGATTAGCAGCATCACCAGGAATAGCAGTAGGAAAAGTAAAAATAATTGAAGATTTATCTGAATTATATCAAATAAAAGAAGGAACAATACTTGTTACAGAAATGACTAATCCTGATATGGTTGTTGCAATGCAAAAATCTTCTGGAATTGTTACAAATGAAGGAGGTTTAACAGCCCATGCAGCAATTGTTTCAAGAGAAATGGGAATTCCCTGCATTGTTGGAACAAAAGAAGCGACAACTAAATTAAAAGAAGGAGAAATAATAACCGTTGATGGCTTTAAAGGAAATATTTACCGAGGCAAAGTTTCTGAAACAATAAAAAAAGAAATAGCTCCTGTTAAAGCGCAAACAAAAACAAAGATAAAAGTAATTGTTGATTTACCAAGTTTTGCCGAGCGCGCAGCTAAAACAGGACTAGACAAAGTTGGTTTAACAAGAATTGAAGGAATAATAGCTGAATCTGGAAAACATCCCAATTATTTTTTAGAAAAAAATAACATAGAAGACTATGAAGAAATTATATTTAAAGGGGTTAAAAAAATTGCAAATTATTTCAACGAAATATGGGTAAGAAGTTCTGATATAAGAAGTGATGAATACATGGAATTAGAAGGGGCTCCAAAAGAAGAAGAAGCAAATCCAATGTTAGGAATGCATGGAATAAGATACGGGCTTAAAAATCCTAAAATTCTCCTCGCAGAATTAAAAGCATTAAAAAAAGTTTCAGAATTAGATAAAAAAATAGGTGTTTTGTTTCCCCAAGTAATCTCTTTAGAAGAATTAAAAAAAGTGAAGAAAATAATCAAAGAAATAAATTTTGAAAAAGCACAAATAGGGATAATGATAGAGACTCCTGCAGCAGTTCAATTAATTAGAGATTTTTGTGAAGAAGGAATTGATTTTATTTCATTTGGAACAAATGATTTAACCCAGTATATGCTTGCAGTTGATAGAGGGAATCAACAAGTTCAAGAGTTATATAATGAAATGCACCCCTCAATTTTATATCAACTAAGTTATGTAATAAGAGTTTGTAAAAGATATAATGTTGAAACAAGTATTTGCGGACAAGCAGGAAGTAAAAAAGAAATGGCTGAATTTTTAATTGAAAAAGGAATTGATAGTATTAGTGTTAATGCTGATATTGCAGCTGAAATTGCAGAACACATTGCAGAAATAGAGAAGAAATTATTAGAAGGAACAGACAAAGAACCAAGACAATATGAATTAAAAAAACAAGAAGAAGAAATAAAAGAGGAAGAAAATATAAAAAATCCAATTGCAATGGAAGAAGAAAAAAGTGAAGAACAACAAGTTGAAGAAGATATAAAAAATCCAATTGCAATGGAAGAAGAAAAAAGTGAAGAACAACAAGTTGAAGAAGATATAGAAAGTACAAGTCCAGAAGAATGGAAAACTGTCAAATGAAAGAAAAAAGTTCATAAGAAATATTAAAAAACATTGCAAACTTTACAAAGAAATTAAAAACAATTAAAAGGAAAACATCATTAAAATTTTTTAAAACAAATATTTTATAAATCCCCCTATATTCTTATTATATGGTTAAAAAAAAGAGTGTGAAAAAAAAAGTAACCAGAACAACTAAAAAAAGTTCTAAAATAGATGGAAAAATTATTGAAAATTTTGTAGCTCTTCAAAAGGTTCTGACTCATATGTCTATTAAATTTGATAATCTCACAACTCAAATTTCAAAATTATTAGATCTTTTTGAAATTTCTGCAAAATCTCTTGCTAAAAAAGAAACAAAATTTACAGATAATGGAAAAGATTCTGATGAATTTAATAAAAAACTTGATAACCTTGCTGAACAAAATAAAATAATAGCAAGAGGATTAACTCTTTTACATGAGAAAGAATCAGTTGAAAAAATAACCCCTCCACTAAAACCACACACACAAATACCTAATCCAAAATTCCTACCTAAAAATTATTCTCAACAAAATCAACCTCAAAATTATTCTCAACAAAATCAATCTAAAAATTATCCTCCACAA
>CAZRJS010000003.1:30722-44362 GCA_964600565.1 Candidatus Woesearchaeota archaeon
AAATCAACCTCAAAATTATTCTCAACAAAATCAATCTAAAAATTATCCTCCACAACAAAATCCTGAACAAAATTTTATGGAAAAAAGAGATATGTCACAATATAAAAAATCTATTTCTTCAGAAAGGGATGATTCTAAAAGATTGCCAGAATTATAGAATGTTAAATAAAACTTCTAATGAATTTAGAAAATCTTTTCTTCTTTTATTTACAAAAGAATTAATAAACAATCATTCTCCTCCAGATGATTTGTTCAAACTAAAACAATGGGTTAATGAAAACCTCAGAGAAAAAACAAGGGAAAAGAATAAGGTTAAAAAACACATTTTAAATAAGAAAAAAATTTCACAAATTTCAACCAAAACTATCCTTTCTGTCAAAAAAAAATCCCCTCAGGTAAAAAAAGAACTCAATATTATTGAAAAACCAATTCTAATCAAAAAAGAAATAAGATTTCCTGAATATAAAAAAATAACACCCCAAAAAAATTTATTACAAAAACCCATTATAAAACCCCAATTTATTTCTGAAAGAATACAGAAACCTCCTATTTTAAGGAAACAAGAGCCAATAGGAATAATTCCTACCCCTAACCCTCAATTAGATATAGAACTTGGAAAATTAGATGATTTAATCAAAGATCCTTTTGTTCAAAAAATAGAGTATGAAGGAGAAGGAAAAAATTTAATAGTAATTGGTGGAATGGGAAGGAAAAAAACTAAAATAATTTTAAATAAAGAAGAAATAAACGAAATTTTAAATAAATTCTCTGAAACAACAAAAATCCCTTTACACGAAGGAATTTATAATATTGCCTATGGAAATTTGATATTTACTGCAACACTCTCAAATTTAATTTGTTTAAAATTTGAAATAAAAAAAATACCTCATTCAAAAATCTCACAAATACCATTAAATAGATTATGAAAAACAAAATAACTCAAGACAAAATAGAAAAATACAAAAAATTAACAAAAACTGCATTAAAAATTGTTGAAGTCTCTATAATAAAAGGAAAAGAAAAACAAGCTAAAGAAATAATAAATATGGCTAAAAATTATCTTTTTGATGCTAATTATTTTCAAAAAAAGCAAGATTTTGTAAATTCATTTGCAGCTATAAATTACGCTCATGGATGGATTGACTCTGGAGTAAGACTTGGAATTTTTAATGTGAAAGATAATAAATTATTTACTGTGAAATAAATCATAATCCTCTCAAATATTCATTCCTCTTTTTAATAACTTCAATATAAGAAATCTTTCCTTCACCAAAATAATCAATATCAACTAACCATTTCTAAAATTAACTATTAATTAAAGTTATATATTCTTTAACATTTTTTCGAGAGATATAATATCTCAAGAGAATATTCTTATAAAAGAAAAAAAAGATTTTCAGCATCTATCAAGATAATTTTTTTATCTAGCTTTTCTATAAATTAACAAAATAAAAAATATTTATAAAGATTGTTAAATTAATAAATATATGAAAAAAAATGTGATTGTTATAAGCCTCGGAGGAAGTTTATTAATTCCCGAGAATATAGATATAAAATTTTTAAAGCAATTTAAAAAAACAATACTAAATAATTTAAAAAAACACAAATTTATAATTATTTGTGGGGGAGGGAACACAGCAAGAAAATATATTTCTGCATTATCAGATTTAAATGCAAAAAGAAAATTACAAAATTTTATAGGAATTTCTGCAACAAGAATGAATGCAAGATTTATGAGTTATTTATTTAATAAAGACTCTAAAAAAGGAATTCCGCACACATTAAAAACCTTGAAAAAACACTTGAAAAAACAAGAGATTGTTTTTTGCGGAGCTCTTGAATATGAACCTGATCAAACTTCTGATTCAACATCAGCAGAAATAGCAAGATACTTTAAAACTAATTTAATTAATTTAACAAATGTCAAAGGACTTTATACAAACAATCCTAAAAAAGATAAAACTGCTAAATTTATTGGGAAGATTTCATGGGAAGATTTTAGCAAAAAAGCAAAAAAAATAAAATTTTCTCCTGGACAGCATTTTGTACTTGATCAAAATGCAGCTGAAATAATTAAAAAAGAAAAAATAAAAACATATATTATTGGAAGAGATATGAAACAACTAAACAATTTATTAAAAAACAAAAAATTTAAAGGAACTATCATAGAAAATTAAATGAAAATTGTAATAAAAGGTAATGATTTCCAAAAAATAAGAGATCACATTAAAAAAAATAAAGATAAAAAAATAATCTTTTCAGGAAATAATGATGAAATAAACAGGAAAGTTCTTGAAAAGGAAAAAATAGATATTTTATTAATAAATCAAAAAGAAAGAAAAGATACACTCAAACAAAGAAATTCTGGTTTAAATCATATTTTAGCAAAAATAGCTAAAGAAAATAATGTAGTTATAGGGATAAATTTAGATGAAATTTTAAATGCAAAATCCCAAAAACAAAAAGCAGAAATTATCGGAAGAATTATGCAAAATATTAAATTATGCAACAAAAAGAAAATAAATATGTGTTTTGTTTCTGAAGAAAACAAAAAAAACTTGCATTGTCTAAAATCTCTTGGATTAATTTTAGGTATGCCCACCTGGATGACGAGTTCATTAGACAGCGAAAAGAATTAAAATGCAAATAACAACTTTCTAATAAACAAGGGAAAAAATTCAAGTATATTGAATTTAGAAAGGTTTTTTAATTATTAAAATTTAAGATTACAATGACTCTAAAAAAAATAGTAGACTCTCTAAATCCTCACGAAAGAAAAATACTCCCTTTTATTAAAGAAAAAAAGATTAATGATATTTGCAAAAAATCTAATTTAAATAAAATTACTGTATTAAGGGCACTTGAATATCTAAAAAACAAAAAAATAGTTGAGTTATCTTATTCTGAAAAAAAAATTATTGATTTGGGAATAAATGGGATTTTATATAAGAAAAAAGAACTTCCAGAAAGAAGATTTTTAAAATTATTAAGTGAAAAAAAAATAATTTCAATAGACAATGCTAAAAAACAAATATCCCTAAATAAAGACGAATTTAAAATTGCTTTAGGAACTTTAAAGAAAAAAGCTATGATTGAAATTAAAAACAAAAATATTGTTTTAAACACAAATTTAGAAGAAATAGCAAAAAAAACTTCTGAAGAAAAACTTATTGAAAAACTTCCCCTCCAAATAAATCAACTCACTCCTGAACAAAATCTTGCATTTCAATCACTAATAAAAAGAAGAAACATTATTTTTGTCAAAGAAAAAACAATAATTAATATAGGGATTACTAAACTAGGAAAAGAAATTTTAAATTATGATATTAGTAAAGAAAAATTAATCGAACAACTAACCCCTGAATTATTAAGAAAAGAATCAAACTGGAAAGGGAAAAAATTTAGAAGATATGATATAGAATCTCCAGTCCCAAAAATATATGGGGGAAAAAGAAATTTTGTTAATCAATCTATTGATTCTGGAAGAAAAATTTGGACAGAAATGGGATTTAAAGAAATGAAAGGCAATTTAATCCAAAATAGTTTTTGGAATTTTGACGCTTTATTTACTCCACAAGATCATCCTGCAAGAGAAATGCAAGATACTTTTTTCTTAAATAAAAAGATAGAACTTCCAGAAGAAAAATTATTGAATCAAGTCAAACTTTCTCATGAAAAAGGAATTGATAATAGTTCCGGATGGAATTATCAATGGTCTAAAGAAGAAGCAAAAAAATTATTATTAAGAACACATACAACTTGTTTATCTGCACAAACTCTTTATAATTTAGGTAAAAGTTCAAAAAAAGAAGGAAAATTTTTTTCATTAGGTAAGGTATTTAGAAATGAAACAGTAGATTGGAAACATGGATTTGAATTTTATCAAACAGAAGGAATTGTTATTGGCAAAGATGTAACATTAAGAAATTTATTAGGGTATTTACAAGAATTTTATAAAAAAATGGGCTTTCCTAAAGTCAAATTCAGACCAGGTTATTTTCCTTATACAGAACCCTCAGTTGAAATAGATATTTGGCACCCAATAAAAAAAGAATGGCTAGAACTTGGAGGAGCAGGAATTTTCAGACCAGAAGTTACAATTCCTCTTATTGGAAATGAATTAAAAGTGCTTGCATGGGGACTTGGTTTTGATAGAATAATTACAGATTACTACAAAATAAAAGATTTAAGAGAATTATATAAAAATGATTTAAATAATTTAAGAAAAATGAAAAGCTGGGTATAATAAAATGGAAATAAAAGAAGCACAAAATAAAATAAAAAAATTTGATATTGAAAGGAATTGGGAAGCTGATTGGAATATAAAAGATTTATTACTTAATCTCATAGAAGAAACAGGAGAAATATGGAATGTAATCAAATGGCTTGATGACAAAGATAAAGAAAAAAAAATAATGGACAAAAACAAGGGAGAGGTTGCTGATTTTATTGGAGATTCTATGTTTATTATTTTAAAACTAGCTAATCAAACTAAAGTTGATGCTAGCAAGGCATTACAAGCAACTTTGAATGAATATGAAAAAAGAATGCCTCCTGAAATAATTAAAAAAGTCAAACATACAAACCTATATGCTGGAGGTTATGATAATAAAAAATAAAATGGCAAATGTAATTTTTAACAAAGAAATTTTTGAAAAAGAGATTGGAAAACTAGATGAAAAAATGCAGGAGAAAATTTCAATGTTTGGAACCCCCTTAGAAAAAATATCTGATAAAGAAGTAGAGATAGAAATTTTTCCAAATAGACCAGACCTACTATCTTATCAGGGATTTAAAAGATCTTTTCTCGCTTTTTTAGATAAAAAACCAAAAATAAAAACATACAAAATAAAAAAACCAGAAAAGGATTATAAAGTTAAAATAGATTCATCTGTTTCTAAAATCAGACCTTACACAGTATGCTCTATTATAAAAGGTTTAAATTTTAATGAAGAAAAAATAAAAGAAGTTATAAATTTACAAGAAAAATTACATATAACTACTGGAAGAAATAGAAAGAAATGTGCCATTGGAATTTATCCATTAGAAAAAATTAAACTTCCTATAACCTTTAAAGCGCTTAAACCAGATAAAATTAGGTTTATTCCTCTTGAATCAGAAAGAGAAATGTCTGGATTAGAAATTCTCCAAAGACATCCTACTGGAAAAAAGTATTCTTTTCTTTTAGCAGGAAAATCAGAATTTCCTATTTTTATTGATGCAAATAATCAAATCCTAAGTATGCCTCCAATAATCAATTCAAAAATAACAGGTAAAATAAATACAAAAACAAAAGATGTCTTTATAGAATGCTCAGGACATGAGATCTTGACATTAAAAAAATGCTTAAATATTCTTGTGACAACTTTCGCTGATATGGGCGGACAAATTTATCAGATGGAATTAGATTATAAAAACAAAATAATCACTCCTGATTTAAATTTTTTAAAAAAGAAAATTAATTTACAAAATGCAAATAAATTATTAGGAACAAACATAAATGAAAAAGATTTGAAAAATCTTTTAGAAAAAATGGGCCATAATTATAATCCTAAAACAAAAGAAGTTGAAATTCCTTCATGGAGAAATGACATTCTTCACGAGGTTGATATAATAGAAGATATAGCTATTGCATATGGATATGAAAATTTTAAACCAGAAATACCTAAAATATCTACAATCGGGCAGGAAGAAAAATCTGAAATAAAAAAAAGAAAAATCTCAGAAATCATAACAGGACTGGGAATGCTAGAAGTTTCGAATTACCACCTTACCATAAAAAATAATCAATTTAAAAAAATGGGCATATCTAATAAAAATGAAAAAAATATAATTGAAGTTAATGAATCTAAAACAGATTACACAATTTTAAGAAAAAATCTCTCGCATTATCTTTTAAAAAATCTTTCTGAAAATATTCATTCAGAATATCCTCAAAAAATATTTGAAATTGGAAAAATTTTTGATTTATCAGAAAAAACAGGAGAAATAATTGAAAAAGAAAATATTGCAATTGCAATAACTCCTGGAAATTTCACAGAACTCAAACAAATTATTGAATACATCTTCAAAATGCTTGATCTTCAAATAATTATCAAAGAACCTGAAAATTCTTTAGAACATTTTATTGAAGGGCGTGTTGGAGAAATAAATTTATCCGAAAATAATAAATCAATTGGATTTTTAGGAGAAATTCACCCAAGAATATTAAGAAATTGGAAACTTAAAATACCTGTATCAATTCTTGAAATTAATCTCGATGAAATTTTAAACAATTAAAGATCATACCTTAAAAATTCAATAATTCCCTTATTTTGCAAATATATCGCCTTATTCAAAAGATAACTAGATTTTAAAATTTGTACTGTATAATCATCGCCATTTATTAAATTAATTGGAAATCTTTCTTCTGCTTCCTTAAACAAATTTTCAGCTTTAGTAAAATAATCTTCTATATTTACCATTTTAATAATCAAACAAGGAGTTTATAAAGATTATGTTAATATCTTATGCAATCAATCCTAAATCAAGACTCTCATAATAATTTTTAATCGCCTTTTCATGTCCCTCTCTAAAAAGCATTCCTAACAGGAAATTATTTAATTCATTTGCTTTTCTAATAGGAGTTTTAAATACAATTGTATCTAATTTAATTCTAAATTTCTCCAAATCAGATTTATTTTGGTTATTAAAGAAAGAACCTTTAAAAATTCCAAAATGATATTCAAATTTTTTTCTTGAAGAAAAAGTTCTTAAAATTTCTATAAATGCCACATTTATATTAGGAGACAACTCAAAATGAAGAGCTATTCCTGATAAGGATTTATCTTTATAAAATCTCCCTGATAAGGATTTATCTTTATAAAAACTATCTTTAAATTTTCTAATTCCCACAAATTTGAGAAGTTCTAAATCAAGATGATTATATAATCCTTTTTTCATTAAATTAATAAAAACTAATAATTTATATGCATTTATATCATAAAAAAACATTGTTATTCTGCTATACATTAAAGTAAGTTATTTACTTAAGATTTCTGGAACAAAAATTTTAAGGCATTTATAAGAAATTTCTTAGTTATAAAAAAATAATTTAATTAAAATAACTTTTATTATCTGGAGAGGAGTTTACTTCCCAATTTTCTCTAATAAAACAAATTGTATTTAATAAATCCTCTTTTAAATTATTCCAAATTTTAAAAGATTTTTTTAAAAATTTAACTTCTTTTTCTTCATTAAATTTTATATCAATTTCTAAAACATCTAATTCAATGTCTACAAGTTTAGTGTATATTTTAGATAGCTTTCCTTTTTCTTCTAAATTTAAACATTTAATCATTGAGAACATATAAATTGGAACATTTACTGGTTGAAAAATAGCTTCAATAAATCTTGTATAACCTGTAATTTTATCTACGACAAATTTTCTTATCTCTCTAATTAAAATATCTGTCTCAAACTGAGCAATTTTCTCAATATTAAAATCTTCATTTAATTCTTCAAAACTTGGAAGACTATGTTTTTCCTGGAGTTTTTTATAATTTTTCTTAAGTTGTTTTAAATCATATTCTTCGTTATCCATAATTTAACCTAATAAAACGAGTTTTTAAATTTAACTTTAAAAAAATTATATTGAAAAATTAATAAGAGATAAAATAAGAAAGAGAATCCAAAGCACAAGTTATTTTCCTTGGATGATTTTTATTAATAACAAATTTTTTATTAATCAATCTTCTTTTATACTATAAATAATTTTTTCTAAAATAAATAAATTAAGAAGAGGGTGGATATTGTTCAAGATTTTAGATTAAATCTAAATAAAAGAAATGATGTTAATGAAGGACAGGAAGATTTTTTAATAACTAAACCTAATATAATTTATGGATATTTACGAATTTGTCAATAAATACTGGTATGTTTCTATTCTTTTTGCTCTTGGATTAAACTTTCTTTTAACTGCCTAAAAATCCCATTTAGAAAGTCAGCCTGTTTGTTCACTTATTTTACAAAACCCACTTAATCCAAACATTTATAAATCATTATTAAAATCCTATAATAAGGATATGAGTGAGGGAGCATTAATAAAAATTATCATTTCAGCTTTTTCTATTATCATATTAGTAAATATTAGAAGGTAATTAAATATGAATACATTTGAAAGTCTTAACTTTAGTAAACAACTAATGGAATCTGTTAATAGACTGGGCTTCAAAGAACCTACACAAATTCAAAGAGAAGCTATTCCTTTAATTTTAAAAGGTAGAGATGTTATAGGAGAATCTGCTACTGGTAGTGGAAAAACACTTGCTTTCGGTGCAGGAATTATTGAAAAGTGCCAAGCCAATAAAGGAATTCAAGCACTTGTTTTAGTACCAACAAGAGAATTAGCTGAACAAGTAAAAGAAGAAATAACTACCCTTTCTTATAAAAAAAAAATTAAAATTCTAGCAATTTATGGGGGCATGTCTATTGGTCCGCAAATTGAATCTTTAAGAAAAGCAGAAGTTGTTATTGCGACTCCTGGAAGATTGTTAGATCATCTAAACAGAAAAACTATTGATACCTCTAAAATTAGGATTACTGTATTAGATGAAGCTGACAGAATGGTTGAAATGGGCTTTATTCAAGATGTTGAAATAATTATTAAAGCATGCCCAACAAACAGGCAAACATTAATTTTTTCAGCAACTATGTATGGTCCTGCAGAACAAATTGCAAAGAAATACATGAAAGATTCTATAACAATACATGCAACAAAGATGGTTGATCCAACTAAATTAAAACAAACATATTATGATATCCCTTCAAAACTAAAAAAAGAATTATTAGTTCATTTATTGCAAAAAGAAAAGTCTCAATTAATTATGGTTTTCTGTAATACTAGAATAGAAACTGAAATACTTTCAAATATTCTCCAAGACAATGGTATTAAATCAGCTTCAATTCATGGAGGTTTAATCCAAACAAGAAGATTGAAAACAATTGATTTATTCCATAAAGGTAAATTTAAGGTTTTGGTTTGCACAGATGTTGCTGCAAGAGGATTACATATAGAAGGAGTAACACAAATATATAATTTTGACATACCAAAAGAACCAGGAGATTACATACATAGAATTGGTAGAACAGCAAGAGCAGGAAAAAGTGGTTTAGTTATTAATATTCTGTCTTCTAGAGATTACGATAACTTTTCAAAATTAATAACTGCTTATAGAGATTTTGATATTAAAAAAGAAGAAAGACCTTATTTAAAGGTAAACATCATAAACAAAAGTAGGGATAATTATTCAAGAGAATCAAATAATTCTCATAATAAAAGAAATTATCAAGGTAATAATAGAAATAATAATAATAGAAATAATAATAATGATAATAGATATTCTTCAAAAAATTCAAGACCTCGAAGAAATTTTAAGAGAAAATATGATTAATTCTATCTACGAACTACTTTCATAAAAATTTTTGTTATATATATCCTTATTTTAAGTGCCCCACATACATCATAATACTCTTCTTTAATTTATAAATTTGCGGAAAACTAAACTATCAAAATATATTTCCTATCTCATAAAAATATATAAATTTATCTCTATCCTAAAAAACATTGTTTTAAACATCAAAAACTCTTAGTGTTTTGTTTAGAGTTTTTATATAAAAATAAATAAAATGGAAGAATTTGCTGACAGTAAAAATTACCTTAAATTAAATGAAGAAAGAATAAAAGAAAAACCAGAAAGAAATTTTGAATTTAACAATGGGAACATAGTTTTTTATGATGAAATCATTCCTGATGAGATAAAGGAATTTTTATCTTTAAATAGCTCAAAAGAGAATGAAGAGTATAAACCTAAATATCTACAAGAAAAAGGGGAAAATGCTGAACTTAAAGAAAAATTAAAAGAAGAAAAAAACAATGGCAAAGAACTCAAAAGAGAAAGAAAAGATCTAAGGAGTGCAGTTACAAGATTAGAAAATACTGTTAAAGGCATAGAGTCCCAACAAGCAGATGTATCAAAAATAAATGCTAATCTTGCTTGGTCTCAAGTCCAAAATCTTGCTAAAGCTAAAGGAACAGGAAAATATGCTTTAATGATTCCTCCTAGTGATATAGAAATCGAACAAAAAGTTATTGGAATGCTCCTCAATAATCCTAATATAAAATTAGGGTTTTCTCAAAAATATCTTAATAAAATGTTCTTCAGAGCAGCTCATACAGATATCCATGTTTCAATGATAAATTTAGGGGAAAAAGCAGATGTTACAACTGTTACTTCAGAATTAAAGCGAAGAAATCTACTTAACAGATGCGGAGGGGCAGATTACCTCTCCTCTCTTGAAAGTGCAGGAGCAGATATAAAAATGCCTGAAGTTAAGATTGATAATTATGTGAGAATACTTGAAGAACATTTTTTAGGTAGGGCCCTAATAGGAAAATGCGGTCAGACTATGAATACAGTTCTTTCGGAACAACTCCCTAAAACAAAAGGAGGAATACCCTCGATGACCGAGCAGATAAGACTTGTCTCAGGAGAAATCCTTAATCTTTTACCTTATAGATTTAAATATAGATTTGATAAAGGATTAGAAACAAAAATCTTAAAAGAAAACTTTAAGGAAACAATTAAAAGAAAAGGAAAGCCAAAAATAACTACTGGTTATGAGGTAATTGATGAATTTCTGCATGGAATACTTCCTAATAGATTAATCATAATAGGTGCAAGACCAAAAATAGGAAAAACAACTCTTGCAACGAATATTATGGAGAATGTATGTTCTCAAGAACATAATGCTCTAATATATAGTTTTGAAATGAACAGACAAGAAATTATGCAAATGATGGCCTCAAAACTCGCGAAGATTGATAGGGAAAAATTTGAAATCTGCAAATCTATTTCAGATAAAGAGAAAAAAAGATTTGATAAAGCCACAGAATATTTAGAAAAATTACCTTTTTATATATATGATGGAAGAGCTGATATTGATTTTATTATTGAAAGTTCCAAAAGAGAAAAGACCTGGCATCCGGATTTGAAATTAGTTGTTGTAGATACTTTACAATCATTTAAGACTTTTCCTTATATGACTAAAACAGACACCTATTCAGAAGTTGTGAGAAGATTAAAAGAAGAAGTTGCTAAAGAGTTGGATGTTACTGTTTTCCTAACTGGTCAACTAAAACAAGATGTTGAAAAATATCCCGGTAAAAAACCAAAAAACATAAGTGATTTTGTTGATTGTAAAGGAATCGGAGAGTCTTTAGATCAAGCTATCCTCTTACATCGGCCAGAATTTTATTTAGATAAAGAAGAATACACTGGATGGATGCAATTAATTTTTACATCAAGATTTGGTAAAAGTAATAAATCAAGAAGAGTTGGGTGTGAAATGCAATATGCGAATATTTTTCCTTGGATAGACAAGTAATTTTATAAGCTTCAGCTGAGATTCGAACTCAGGACCTCATGCTTACCAAGCATGCACTCTAACCAACTGAGCTACTGAAGCAAAGATAATCTAAAAATCCTAAGTCATTATTTAAATTTATTTATTCAGCAATCTCAAAAAAACAAATACTAATAAAACAATAGAAAATCCAACAATTAGAAATCCAAAAATTAATGATAATAAAAAAAACAAATTTTGATAAGCAAGATTATTTGAAACTAAATACAATACAACAAAAACAATAAAAAGCATTAAAAATAAAACTAACTTTTTTACAACCAAATTAAATTTTGAAATATAAAATTTTGAATTAGAATAATCAATTTTTTTTGTTTTTGAAGATTTCTTAGATGAAATTTTCTTTGAAGATAATTTCTTAGATAACACCTTTTTTTTATTAACAGGTTTTTTCACTCTTTTTTTTATCATATTAAAAATATCTCTTTAATTATATCCTACAAAAACTAAAGAGTATTTAAAAGTTATGCTAAACTCCTTTATTAGATTGATTGTTAATACCCCAGTCTAATTTTATTGCATTAACTGTTATTTCCTTCATATTAACTAAAATTGAACCTAACCAGGAAAAATATATTTTTGTCGCATTTATTGTTCCAGGAATTGTTTCAAAATCTACTGAATTCACCTTAAAAACATAAGATATACTAAAAAAAAGAAATATCAAAATAGATAATAAAACAACAGCAAATATCTTATGCCTTACTCTTTTTAATTCAGTAAATCCCCAGATAGCAACACAAACAGTTATTAAAACAAAAATAGCAATACTCCACTTCATATTGCTAAAAAATATTCAAACTATAAAAACATTTCTCTAAATTAATAATTAAAAAAATGATTTTATTTTAATACAAAAACCAGGTCATTAGGTCTAACTCTTTCCAAAACTTTAATCCCTATATGACTTCCTTTACCTGCATTTTTCACATCTTTCTGATCTATTTGTATACTAGCTACTTCTTGTTCAAAATCAGTGGTATTCCCTTTTATATGGACTTTATCTCCTATTTTCAAACTATCTGAAAGCTTAATAGCTGCAACTTCAGCCTTAACAAAATAACTAGAAACAACTCCGATTTGTTTATCTTCTGACATAATTATCATAAGATTTAAGATTATTTAAATTTGTTGATATAACCCTGCTAGGATTTAAACACCCGGCAATCTAAATTTTAAGAGTTTAATCATCAATAATAGAAAAAAGATTTAATCTTACTTTTTTAAATCTTCAGTGTTTTATAATATTCAAACCAATTCTACTCTCTTTTTCCTTATTGTTCTTTAGTATTTTATAGCAAAATAAAATCTTTTGATATATTTTTGTTAAGAAATTAGTCGTAAACATTTTTCCTATGACCAATTCTCACAACTATAATCTTATTCATTGAGATTATAACATCAATAATTGCTCTGTAATCTCCAATTCGTAATCTCCAAAGTTTTTTCCCTTGTAATCTTTTAAGAAATCTATAAGGATTTTCTCTTATTAAATAAATTTTTTTTAAAACAATTTCTGCATCTTTTTTATGTAATTTTTTAAGGAAATTTTTTGCTGTATCAGTTAATTCTATTTGAAACATCTTAATTAAGAACTATTCCTAATTCTTTAGCAACAAGTTCAATAGGGTAGACTCTCCCTTTTTTTATATCTTCTAAACCTTCTTGTATCTCATTAATTTCTTCTTCTCCAAAAATTTCTTTTTCACAATTATCTATTAAATTAATCAATACTTCATCATAAGATTGTCTTTCAAAATTTTTTAGAACTTTTAATTTTTGAAGTGTTTCAGTATTTACTTGTATAGTTGTTTTTCCCATATTATATATTAACTATAATTGCTATATAAATCTTTATTTTTTACATTAAGGCAATTCTTAACTAATTTTTCTTCAATTTTTTAAAATAGCCCTGCCAGGATTTGAACCTGAAAGACACCTGCGGTTTCTTGCAAACTTCCCTTTTTGTTTAAACTGTTTTTGTCCAAATCTCAAATTAAAGTATTTTCTTGTTTAATGTTTGATTAAAGACAAATTCTTAAAAAATGAATTTCTCTAACTTTTCTTTTTGTCGTAGTAAGGTTGTGATATTAATCAAAAAGAAAAATAACAAAAATACTTTATAGCCCTGCCAGGATTTGAACCTGAAAGACACCTGCGGTTTCTTGCAAACTTCC
>CAZRJS010000004.1:0-32738 GCA_964600565.1 Candidatus Woesearchaeota archaeon
CTGATATGGGCAATTTTCGTAAGTGCTTACACGAGAATGGGAATATGTCGCCATACTAATTTATTAGAGACATTACTTAAAAAAACCTTTCATTCTTCATCCAAATCATCAAATCCATAAAATATTGGATCAGACCTCCAACCTGCTTTTTTTCCACACACTGGACAAAAAGGAGCATTTTTAATCATTTCATCCTCGGATATGTTTGCTCCACAATTTTTACAATTAAATCTATCTTGTTTTTTCATTTTAATACGGCGACCTCCTTTTGAATGGTGGAGGATCATACTCGTCCCTTAAAATCTTATTTAAATCAGAATCAAAACTGAATTTCACAACTTCTCCACATTTTGGGCATTTAAACTGAGAAGTTAGAAAAGAATATTGCTTAATTTGAAACTTAAAATTATAGAACTTCCCAAAAGCGTTAATTTGCCTATCTCCATAAGACTTAGAGAGATAAAATGCAAAAGTATCTAAATCTTGAAATGAATCTTTAACAACAGAAATATATTTGAGCACGTAATTAAGAAGAGATGATGGCGATTTTATTTTTGAGATATCTATCATACAACTCCTTCCAGAAGAAGCTTCAAACTCTAATTGAACTTTAGAAGTCCTTATTACTCCAACATATAACTTCATACATTTTTTATTAGCACAATAGAATTTCTGGTCTTCTTTATTCCACCTGAGATAATTTTGGCCACAATAAGAACAATGCCCCCTATAAGTATTATCAAGATATCTTGAATAAATAATAGAATGGATATGTAAATTCCATCCCTTACCTTTGTTAGTTACTTCAATTACTGAAAACCCTCCATAAATTCTTTTAGAGATATACTCTCTTCTTATGAATTTGTTAAATGAATCTCTAATATGGTATTTGCCAGCTTCATATCCTTCAAAAGTAATAGAACATTTTGGAGTAATTCCTTGTTTAGTTTTTCTTTTAGAAAATTGTTTAGTATAATTAAAATCATTAGGATAATTTTTTGGAGATATTGTTAAAAAACTCCATTGGTGCATATTATTATTTTTATGGTATTTCAAAAAAGGCAATAAACGCCTCCTAATACGTCTCTTTCTTTTTTTAGAGCAATTAGGACAAAAAGGTTTATTGCATGAATGATTTAATTCAATAGCATGAGTTCCACACCCACAACTAGCCATTATGAAATTATTTGATGGTTGACCACATTTTTCAATAAGATTCAATGCTTTTGCAGGATAATCATACTTTCTCAAATGTGAACTTATTTCTAATATGTTAAAAGAAGGACGCTTCGCGTCCTGTTGAGAAATCATTTTGTTTTAATCGCGAATTCCTGCCTGTAGGCAAAGGAATTCGCTTCCTCCATTTCAGAAATTTTTTGTTTGAAATTAGAGCATCTCTCTAAAAACTCTTTTACTTGGGTTTCTAACTCTTGAAAATTTTCATCAGTCATAAAAAATTTAGTGAAAGAATTTAAATATATCTAATTGCATCTTATTTGGCATACCTAAAATGAATATAATGAAGACTCCTGTTGAAAATGAAATAGCAAAAGAATTTTTTCTTGATTTTGATAATACAACAAACGTTTCTAATAGATTACGTCCAAACGCTGTGTTTAAGAAAAATCACAGATCTGTTTCCCGTTATTTTTCAAAATGGAATAGCTTGGGATATATAAAAGAAGGAACAAAGATAATAGAAAAAACAAATAAGAAAGGTACTAGTTACACTCAAAGGATTACTGTTTATATATTGAATATGAATTTTTATTTTGATTATGCTAAAGAAAAACTAAGTAAAAAGGGATTCACTGCTGTAGAAAAAGAGATTATTGAATATATCTTTTCATTTAAAGAAAATAGAGAAGTTGTTTTTAATTTTGATAACATAATTGAAGGAATTACTGCTTTTCTTGAGAGAATTTTTTTATTTAGGGGAAGTTTTGAGTTCGAGGAAATATTGGGATTGCAATATATTAAAGGTTTTATAGTCAAACATAAAATAAGATATATTAAAAGTAAAGATATTGGAAACCAATTTGAAGAATTCTGGAAATATGGTATAAAATATGGGGCTGATTTAAGAAATAAAATAAGAATACTTTCTAATTTTAGCGATAAAAAATATGAAGAGATTTTATTTGGGGGAATAAAGAAATATCATCTGTTACCTTTTGTTATTCCTAACTATTCTACTAAAGAAGAAAAAGAGGAATTGTTGAGAAGATTTTCAATAATTCTAAATGAAGATAGAGCATTAAAACCTTGGGCAGGGAGATTTATTTAGAAATTATTTTTTGTTCACTAATATCTAAGCTTTCATTACCAGATTCTAACATTATCTTAATCATATTTTCCATCTTAGCCATTTTTGTTTGCAATTCTGATAGTTCTGTATTTGTCATCTGAGTATCTAATTCTTTACTTTCCATTCCTGATCTTGAAATATAAACATCTGGCATATCACTAGAAAAAGCCCAGCCATATCTATAACATAATTGATGTCTATTAATCTTAGGAGCGTAATAAGTAGCAGAGCTATGTCTAAATAAATGATAATGTATTGCCTTGTCTAATATTTTCCTGCCTAATCTTTGTAAAAATTTTCTTGTAGTCCCATAACTCTTATCATAAACTTGTTCATCAGACCTAATACCCTGTTTTTCTCTTTCTTTAAGAAATTCACTAACAGCCTCTAGACTATATTTCCAATACAAAGAAATAGTTCTCCCTTTAGTTTTACTATATTCCTCTTTAAGTGTTAATTTAACAAAATTATTTTTGCCTTCTGGTAATTGAATATCTTCATATCTAATATTATGAAATTCTTCTGCTCTTGCTCCAGAATCAAATAAAACAGCAATTAAAAACCTCTCAGAAGCAGATTTACACCCCTTGTATAATTTTATCACCTCTTTTTCTTTAAGATAATCTGGGGTCTTTTTTACTCCTCTTGTATCTAGCCAATCAGTAATTTTTATGCCCTTTTCTTTTAATTTCCATTTAAGATAAATTTTAATTCCTCTTCTAATATCTACTTTAGTTGAATTTGAATAAGGCTCTCCCCTGATTGTTTTTATTTTATCAGAACTAATAGCTTTTTCAAAATTTTCTATGTCTTTCATAGTTAGCTTGTTCTCTGACTTGTTCCAAAATTCTAAAGGAATTTTTAATACATCTAAATATTTAGATTGCCTTGATTCAGAGATTTTCAATCCTTTATTCACTTTACCTAATTCCAAATCTTCAAGAAATCTCAAAATATTTTTCTTAACAGAATCAGGGATTTTCCATTTGATTAAATTCTTTTTTCTAGAAGCAATACCTTTCTTATGAATTCTGATTCTTTTATTCATAAGTATCCCACGAGGAGCCAGTTTTTAAGTCTTTCTCAAGTGGGACACAAATGTCTCACGCCCACGCCAAGAGTCGAACTTGGGTGCCTAAAAGGCCTCGCGCTCCAGGCGAGTGCAGTACCGTTGTGCCACGTGGGCTTATTTATGTAAAATAATTAAAGATTATCTAAAAAATTCAATAGCCTTAAAAGAGTTTCTATATTTTGGGTATATTCTTGAGCATAAAAATATCACCACAATCTTTTTATATTAATTTTTTCTCCCAAAAAATGGGCGAATTACTATTAGGGATTGATGATGCAGGGCGTGGTCCTGTTATAGGTCCAATGGTTCTTGCAGGATGTCTTATTGATTCTTCTAAAGAAGGGGAATTAAGGGAATTAGGAGTAAAAGACTCTAAACAACTTACACAAAAAAGAAGAACATTTTTAGTAGAAAAAATAAAAGAGAGAGCAGAAACATTTGAAATAGTAAGAGTTTTACCTCCTGAAATTGATGGAATGGGTCAAGAGGGTAATCAAAGAATAAAATTAAATGAAATTGAAGCAAGAGCATGTGCAAAAATAATAAATCGTATAAACAAGGGTTATAAAGAAATAAAAATAGTAATTGATTGCCCTTCAACTAATATAACCAAGTGGAAAGATTATCTTCTTACAAGAATAGAAAATCTTTCAACCTTAAAGATTTCTTGCGAGCATAAAGCAGATCAAAATCATATTGTTGTTTCAGCAGCTTCAATAATAGCAAAAGATATAAGGGAAAAAGAAATGGATAAAATTAGGGAAAAGTATCCTGAAGGAGTTGGTTCAGGTTATTGTTCAGATCCCTTAACAATAAAATTTCTTGAAAAACACGGGAAAAAATATAAAGATGATGGAATTTTTAGAAAGACATGGATAACTTGGAAGAGAAATTCATTAAACTTCGAACAAAAGAAATTGATTTAGAAAATAGGCTAATAAATTAAAAAAGGAATTTGTGATGAAAGTAAAATTACTTTGTATCTAAAGATTATATAAAATTTCAAAAAACATTAAAGCTTTTTCTTCAATATAGCTGATTAGTGTGGTTTAATAAGGCAGAGTTTTTACCAGTCCTTCATTTTCAATTAATAAAATTTGGGATTTTTTTATTTCTTTTTTGAAATTGTGCATAATATCATTAATAGCATCTCTAAATTCTTTTTCTTTTTCATAAAATATTTGGATTACACAGTTATACTCTGAAATTCCAAAAGTAAGGGCGTTAATATTTTTATGACCTTTGCAAAATTCTCTTATTTTTGTTCTTAATAGTTCGTTATTATTTTTTAAATTTATTTTTAGTATTCCAAGATAAAAACCTATTTTTTCTATATCAAGTAAAATTCTCGTTCCAAGAATTATCTTTTTTTTATGAAATTGCTTTAATTTATAGATTATACTTTCACTTGAAAAATTAGCTTCCCTAGCAATATCAATTATTTTTGCCCTTCCGTTTTTTTCTAATATCTTCAAAATTTTCCAATCTTTTTTATTTAATTCAAAAGATTTAGTGGGGTGAACTAAATGATATATTTTTTCTTCTCTGGAAAAACCAAATTCTTTTAGGGGAAATAACTCAAAAGAGATTGTTATGAATATAGAGTAATCTGTGATAAATTTTTCATTTTTTTTTGTGAAGGAGTAAAATTCAGATTCAAATTCTTTTTTATCCTTAAAGATAAAATCAATGAATAAATCATAATTAGCTATTGCAGATCCCACTGAAACAACATTTTCCATCTTTTCCAATTGCTTTTGAATCTCTTTTTTTTTATCTTCAGACCCTTTTAATTTTAGCCAAACAATAATAAATTCATTATAACCAAGTAAATCATAATTGAAGATAGTTAGATATTTTTTGATTAATCCAATTCTTTCATATTTCTTAATTCGATATTCTACTTGGTCCCTTGAAATTTCGCAATCCTTGGCTATTTTTGTTAAAGGTTCTCTATAATGATGATATAAATAAGAGAGTAATCTTTTATCTCTTTTATCTAATTTTATTGCCATAAAATGGGAGAGGATTATTCTTTATAAATTTTACTAAAATAATAAAATATACAGCTTTTTATTTATTATATTAGGAAAAAGATGACCAAATTTTTATTAAGGAGAATTACCAAGGAGTATTAATTAAATTTGGAGTATAAAAAAAATGGCACTAGGATTTAGCGGGAGTGGTGGAGGAATAGGAGAATTATATAAAGATTTTGTAAAAGCAGATGTAGAATCAGCTATATTAAAATATGAGAGTTTGATAAAAAAAATTCCTGAAGGAATGTTAGATATTAAAGCATATTATCAAGAAATTTTGCAAAATTTTGAAACATTAAAAGATAAGACTTCTTCTCCCAACAATTTAGAGTCTAAGATATAAATTTGGAGGATAAAAAAAATGGCACTAGGATTTAGCGGGAGTGGTGGAGGAATAGGAGAATTATATAAAGATTTTGTAAAAGCAGATGTAGAATCAGCTATATTAAAATATGAGAGTTTGATAAAAAAAATTCCTGAAGGAATGTTAGATATTAAAGCATATTATCAAGAAATTTTGCAAAATTTTGAAACATTAAAAGATAAGACTTCTTCTCCCCATAATTTAGAATCTAAGATATAAATTTAGAAGAAATAAAAATGGCAATAAGAGAAAACAGTAACATCCTGAGAGATAATAATCTAAAAACTCTTGAAGAGAAAATAGAAATTGTACCTCAAAAGGACAGGACATTAATAGAAGAACTAGAAGATTTAGAAAAAACCTATAAACTTTTTTGTTTAGCAGAAAGTAATAAAGAAGGAAGAAAGAGTTCTATTCGTTATATTGATTTATTTATTAATAATAGATGTAATTTAAAATGTAAGCATTGTTATGTTAAATATGAAGAAGAAAGTGAAGGTTTAGGTGTAGATGAGATAAAAAAAGTTATTTCTGATTTAAAGGATTGTGGGGCAATGGTGTTTGGTATTGTGGGAAAAGAACCTTTATTGGATTGGAATAAAACAAAAGAAATTCTTTATTTTTTAAAAGAAAAGCGAAAAGAAGAACATAGATTAAGATTTGGGATTGTTACAAATGGAACTTTATTGGATGAATCTAAAGCAGAAGAATTAAAGAAGATAGATCCGACTTATATAGACTTAAGCGTTGATGGAACAAAAAAAGAGCATGAATATATTAGAGGAAAAGGACAATATGATAAGGTAATTAATGCTATTAGAAATTTAAAGAAAAAAGGCTTGGAGAATAAAATCTTTATCAGCTATACATTAAATAAAAAGAATCAAAATGTATTCTTACCTTTAGTAGATGATTTACAAAAAGAAGGAATAAAACAATTTTTAGTATCTCCTTATTTGACAACAGTTAAAAATGATCCTTTGGAAGTTTCTCTTAAGGATTATCTTAATTTTGTTGAGAATATTATGGAAGAATCAAAGAGAAAAAAATTCAATGCAGAGATATTCATAAAAAATGATTACACAAGTAAAAAGTATCAAGTGGAATTAATAGATAAAGGAGTAATTAATTTAAATAAACTCTTAGTAGATGATAATTATGCTTTATGGAATATTAGAGAAATAAATGGAAATAAACTCTTATTTAATATTCAACCATGGGACACACAAAACTGGTATGGAGTAAGAGTAAGCCATGATGGTTATGTGAGCGATTGCTTTAGTATGTTTTATAGGAACTATCCTGATAGAGCAATTGGGAATGTAAAGAAAAATTCAATTAAAGAAATTCTTAAACTTTATATTAATTCTTAAAATTTTACAAAGTAAAAATATTTTGAATTTGAGTTTTGTATGTAATTTTTTTATAATACTTAAAACTTTAAAAACATATATGGCTTTTTCTTAAAATGACTTATATAAAAAAATTGGTGATGAAAGGTTTTAAAAGTTTTGTTAGGAAAACAGAAATTCCTTTTACTAACGAAATAAATGTTATTTTAGGTCCAAATGGTTCTGGAAAGTCAAATATTTCAGATGCATTATGTTTTGTTTTAGGAAGACTTAATATAAAATCAATGAGGGCTGCAAAAGCAAGCAATTTAATTTTTTTAGGCACAAAGGATCTTGGACCTGCAAAAGAGGCAATTGTGGAAATAGTTTTTGATAATTTAGATAGAGCTTTTTCAATAAATGAAAATGAAATTTCTATAAAAAGAATATTAAGAAAAAACGGACAAAGCATATATAAAATAAATAATGAGAAAAAAACAAGACAAGAGATTTTAAGTTTATTAGCACAAGCAGGAATTGACCCAAATGGATTTAATATAATTCTTCAAGGAGAGATACAAAATTTTGCAAGAATGCACACAGAAGAGAGAAGAAAAGTTATAGAAGAAGTTTCAGGAATTTCAATTTATGAATTAAGAAAAGAAAAATCATTAAAAGAACTTGGAAAAACAGAGGATAGATTAAGAGAGGTAATTTCAGTTTTAAAAGAAAGAACCACTTATTTAAATAATTTGGAAAAGGAGAGACAACAAGCACTAAAATTCAAAAAATTACAAAAAGATGTTGAAAAGTTTAAAGCAAGTATAATTTATTCAGATTTAATAAAGAAGAGAAAAGAAAATAAGTATATTGAGGGAGAGATAGATAAGTATAAAAAAGAAATTGAAAAAATAAAAAAATCTTCTGCAAATATAAATTTATTAATAACTAATCTTAATTCAAAAATAAATTCTATAAACTATAAAATACAGCGTTCAACTGGTTTTGAACAAGAAAAATTGAATCAGGAAATAGCTGATTTACGTGCAGAAATGGCAGGGATAAATGTTAAAATTGAAAATTTTGAGAAAAATTTTTCTGAATTATCTAGAAAAAAGAAAAATTTGAGTTTAATTGTAAAAGAATCTGAGGATTCTTTGAAAGAATTAAGAAAAGAATCTCCTTTAACAAAAAAAACTAAAGAGATAAATGATAAAAAAAATGAAATTGAGAAGTTAGAAGAGGAAAGAAAAAAATTTTACACTTTAAAGACTCAATTAAAATCATTAAAAGAAAGAAGTTTAGATAAGCAAAATTTACTCAAAAATTATCAAAATGAATCAGAATTTTTGATGAAGAACATTAAAATTCTTTCACAAGATTTATTTGATAAAAATTCTGATGGAGAGAAATTAGGGGCATTAAAATTCTCTCTTAAAGGAAGAAAGGAAATTTTAGAGAAAATTTCAAAAGAAGAAAAAAATCTTGAAAAAAATGCTTATGCAAATGAAAGCGAGATAGAGAAAAATGAGAATTTAATAAGAAGAATTCCTTCAACAGATATATGTCCTTTATGTAAAAGTAAGATAACAAAAGATCATATTGATTCTATAAAAAATGATGTTAATTATAAGAATTCTATCCTGAAAAAAGAAATTGAAAAATATGATAAAAAACTCATGGAAATAGAACAAAAAAGAAAGACTCTTAATTCAGAAATAGACTCATTGGAGTTAGAAATTTCAAGAAGAGAATCTGACTTAATTAAAATTTTAAATATTAATGATAAAAAAGAGCAGATAAAAATATTATATGAAAAAATAGAATTATTAAAAAAGGAAATTTCAACTATAGAAAATAATAAGAGGCATTTAGAGAATAAATTTGATGAAACTTCTAATATAGAGCAGAGATATGAATCTGCAAGAATTGATATTCAAGAAATTTCTATGAGAAGTAAAGAAACTGTAAGTTCTGAAATTTCTTTTAAGATAAGAGAATTGGAAAGGTCGAGAATTCAATTAAAACAGTTTTATAGAGATGAAGAGGAAATTAAAGAAGAACTAGAAGAGATAAAAAAATTTCTTGTATCTAAAGAAAAAACTCTTAAATCTAAAAGAGAACAAGAAGAAGAACTTGCTAAAAAATTCCAGGAATTAATTAAGAAAAGGGATTTTTATCAGTCTGAAATAAGAAACTATGAAATAACTCTTTCTGAAGATAGGAATAAAATTTATAATATAGAGCAAAAAATTAATGATTTAAAAATTGAAAAAGCAAAAGTTAATGCAGAAATTGAAAATTTTGAAACAGATATGCTGAGTTACGAAAATATTGAGATAGTAAAAATAAATAAAGATTTTTTATTGGATAAATTAAATAAAACTCAGGACATTCTTTTAAAAATTGGCTCTGTAAATATGCGTTCTCTTGAAGTTTATGATTCTATAAAAGAAGAGTATGAAAAGATTAATCAGAAGGCAGAGATTATAATGAAAGAAAAAGAAAGTGTATTGAAAATTATTCATGAAATTGATATTAAAAAGAAAAAAACTTTTATGAATACACTAAATTCTTTAAATGAGATTTTTTCAAAAAATTTTTCCCAATTAAGTTCTAAAGGACAGGTTTTTTTAGAGGTTGAAAATAGAAAAGACCCTTTTTTAGGAGGAATTCGCATAATTGTTAAAACAGGACATGGCAAATATTTTGATGTTAAATCTCTTTCAGGAGGAGAACAAACAATTGTCGCATTATCTCTTATTTTTGGGATACAAGAACTTAAACCATATTCTTTTTATGTACTTGATGAAATTGATGCGCCCTTAGATAAGAGAAATTCTCAAAGACTTGCTGTTCTTTTAAGAAGATATATGAAAAAAGGACAATATATAGTTATAAGTCATAATGATGAGGTTATTTCAGAATCAACAACCCTTTATGGAGTGAGCATGCACGAGGGTGTTAGCAAAATAATTAGTTTAAGATTATGAACCAAAATATTTAAATATATAATAACTATATAACATACTATGGTAACTACAATTCAAATAAGTAATGGGTTATTACAAAAACTTAGGATGATGAAAATCCATACAAAAGAAAGTTATGAAGATCTTATTTGGGATTTAATAGAAGATAGAATGGAATTCTCAGAGGAAACAAAGAAGAGTATTACACAATCAGAGAAAGATTTTAAAGAGGGTAGATTGATTTCTCTTGAAGAGTTAAAAAAGAAAAGAGGATTATAATGTATTCTATAGAATTTTCAAAAACTGCAGAAAAGCAGTTAGATAAACTTCCAAATTTAGTGCAGAATAGAATAATATTAACACTAGATAGAATAAAGATTAATCCTTTTCGTGCTGTAAAAAGAAAACAAGGCACACCTTATTTTATTTTAAGAATTGGAGAATATAGGGCAATTTTAGATATAAAAAAAGATAAATTGGTTATTCTTATATTAGAAGTTGGTCCACGAGGAAAAATTTACAAAAATTAGTTTAAAATTATCTTATAATTTTAATAGAAATTAATAGAATTTTATTTTGCTTTAATTTCTTTAGTGTATTTTATTAAACCAATATTATCTAAAATATCAAAATTTTCCCCTCCTTTTAATATTTAGAAGATAAAAAAGAGAAAGTTAAATAAAAAAAATAAAAAAATTTAAAGATTTAATTAGTAATAACTTTCTCCGAATTCTTCTTTTTCGTTTTCTTTAGGTTTTTTTCCTAATAAAACAATCACGATTATTAGCAATACTAATAACACAATTGCAAGACTTACAGTTAAGATAATCATTGGATTATCCATTTTTGATTCTTTTGTTGCATCTGCTTTCAGAGTTGTAGAACTTACAATTTCTGAACCAGAGAACAAATTAACACTAAACTGATATTTCCCGCTTGTTTTAGCATTTGCAATTAAACTAATTGTTTTACTTGAGCCAGCAGGAATAGCTATAACAGAGCTTTCCGCACTCACTCTTAAGTCTTGAGGAGATTCAATTACAATGTTATAAACTTTTAACTTATTAGTTGGATTAGCAATTAATAAGTTATATTCTGCATCTTTTCCTACAGAAAAAGTTTTTCCTATTGTAGTTGCAATAAGGTTGCCTGAAGCAAAATCATTTTTTACAATAATCTGCTTTTCCTTGTTTGTAACAATATCTTCATTTTGAATTTCTACTTCAAGGGCATAAATTCCAGGTTGTGCATCATATGGAATTTCTAAATAAAATTTGCCCTGAACTGTATCTTCTTCATCATTGTTACAGTAGCAATTTCCATTATCACAGTCTTCATATTCAACTGCAATTATGTCGCCAAGGTAAGATGTTCTTTCAATTCCTAATGCAGGAATTCTCACTGTCACATATGTGTCATCAAGTTCGTTATAACCAACATTTTTCAAAGTAGTTTTAACAAGAAAGTTCTCACCAGCTTCTACACTGCTTTTTGAATCAATAGACATTACAAGTGCTTTATATGGTTCTCTTTGGACATTAAGTGATATTTCTGAATGTTCAGTTTTATAGTCACTGTTCCAAATTTCTATTTCAAGAAAAACACTGTCACTTACTTCATCCTTAAGTTCATAAGGAATTTTCACATTAAGTGTTTTCACATACCTTTTTCCTTCTTCTAAGTCAAAAGGGCCTTTTTTAGCACTAACATCTATCTTTTCTCCTTCAATCTCTGCTTTTATTCTAACATTAGACGCGTCTTCAAGAGCTGTAAAATAAACTGTTATAATTGCGGTTTCACCACCAATAATGCTGATGTCTTCATCACCATAATCATATAACTCGTTAATTTTTACAGAATCAACTGATACTAACTCGTCTTCTGCAATTGCTAAATTAGCAACTGATAAAATGCTAGCGATTACAAGAAAAAAAACCAAGAGGTTTTTTGTTTTCATTTGAGCTTTTTTTTGCATTTTTTTTAAATTTAATTATACAGAATCTTTGTTTCTGTTGGTTTTTTAACCCCAAAACCTTTTATAAACTTTATGGTGATAACAATAATCCTTAATTTTATAGTAACAAAAATTTAACTTTATGTAAGTAACAATCAGTGCTATTTTTTATAGATTTTTAACCCATCTAAGCTATCTTTAACTGGGGTTGGAGATTCATTAATTATTATTATTTCCTTATCTTTAGGAAGATTATATAAAAGTTTTTCCCACTCTTTTTTTTCAGTGAATTTGTGTTTTTTTTCACCTTTTTCTCCATATTCAATTCCAGAAAAATGTAAATGCCATTTCTTATATTTTTTAAATTTCTCTTTAATTTCTTTGAAACAATATTCTTTATATCTTGCCAAGATATGTGCAAAATCAATGCAAAAACTACACCCTGTGTCATGCACAAGATTAGATATCTCATCAATACTCCCAAAAACATTAATTTTTCCTGTTGTTTCAGGAGCTAGTTTAGGGGTATATTTATTTTTTTTAATCTCTTTTTGCATATCTGAAATCTCATTTTTAATTTGATTATATGTTTTTTCTTTATTATCTTTGCCATAATAACCTGGGTGAAATACAATCTTTTTTGCATTAAGCCATGTCCCAACTTTACAACAATCTAAAATTCTCTCTTTACTTTTTTTAATCTTATCTTTTTCATTAGAATTTAAATTAATATAATAAGGTGCGTGAATACTTAATGTAATCCCTAATTTTTCAGCTTGTTCGCTAATTTTAATTGCTTCTCCTTTGTTTTTAATATAAATTCCATGAGTAAAGGAAATTTCACAAGCTCTTAAACCTAATTTGTGATATTCCTGCAATGTTTCAATTGCAGTTTTAACAGAACCTAAACCTGCTGGCCCGAATTTTATTGTCATGATAATAAAAAGATATGTTTAATTTAAAGAAGTTTTGGAAAATTTAGATTTAATTCAATTAAGGGATTTTTACTCTTCTATTATTTTTTTATACTTATAGGTTTTAATCCTTATATAAGCTCTTTTCAAAATCTTTTCTATAAGCATCTCCAAAGCCAATAGTTCCTCCACCAAAAGCCCTCTGGCCTGTAATAGCTTTATAATCTATTCCAAACACATAATTTGTATTTAAATTTCTAGCTCCTTTTTTTAAGTTTGTATTTATGGTTTCAAGTGCTTTATTACTAAAAGGTTCTGCTTTACTAGTTCCAGTGACTAAACCTACTAGTTCTAAATCCTCTTTAAAACCATTTATTTTAGCTTCACTATAAGATTGTTTGAAAAGGGTTACTTCATTCTCTAAATTTTTTCTTTCCATGTTAAGAGTTTAATAAATTCTTTTATAAGTTTTTATGTTTTATATATATTATTCTAAGTCAACTTTTTACTTTTTTATAGAAATTTATTTTTTTGCGTTTATTTCAAATTTTTTAATTTATAATTAACTTCCTATAGTGTAGGATTAAAGATATTATGAAAATTATCCATAAGCATTGTTTCTGCAAGCACAAGTCTATTTTCTTTAGAGCCAGCATGTTCCATTTTATTATCCCAATCTTCTTGTATTTTCAATAATCTAGGCCTGTATTCTTCAGGTGCAGAATTAATAAGTTCTTTGGTTAATCTTGTTCTTTCTTTTTCAAATTCAAAACGATTTTTCTTATGCAAAGAAACCATATATTTATGAAACTCTGGTATCTGCTTTTTCATAATCTACTATTATTTAATACTTATAAAAAGATTTAGATATTTTTTATTTATCTGCATATCAAATTTAATACAGCACCTGTAGACCAAGATAATGCAGCTCCATAGAGAAGGTGCTCTCCTTTAATTTTGTAATTTGTATTATTCATTTTTTTTGCAGTATAAACTATAAAACTTAATGAACTAATTTTTGGAAGAACTAATGAAGCATTTACACCAATATATTTAATTGATTCTGTTATAATTGGATTTCCTTCAAAATCAATACCATATTTACTTATATTTTCTAAAGTTATAACTGAATCTGCTATTGCACTTCCAATAAGTGCTCCTGATGCTATGAATATTTCTTTATTTATCTTTGTAAATTTCTTGATATTTTCCAACATTTTTTACCAATTTAAAAAAAAATAAAAAGAAAACCTTTAAGGGTTTTCTCTTAGAAACTTAATAATTTTAAACTTGTATCTCTAATTGCAAAATTTTTAGCAACTAATACTTTACAACCTGATTCTTCAGCAGATTTGATAATAGAAGCAGTTGCTGTTCCATCAAGCAAAACTACAAAAGGTTTTTTATCAATCTTTTTAAAAGAAATTGCAAGTGTCTTTATAGAAATATTTTTAATTTCTTCAAGGTTTTCATCAAGCAAAATAGCTCTTTCTTTTCCCTTATTTTTTTCTGCAATTTTTTTTAATTCTGATTTTTTTCCTTCGTCTAATTCGAACTTTTTAACTTCTACAGAATTTTTTGGAGTTTTCTCAAATTTATCTTTATCTCCTTTATTCCAGTTTTTTTTTGCAAATTCTTCTATGGGCATTTTTTTCCTTAAACTTTGCCATATTTCTTTTCCATTAAGTTCTTCGACTTCTTTTCCTTCTGGTGCAACTGCAACATTCTTGATTTTCGTGTTGTCAGAAACATTTTGAGCAATTAATTTTCCTCCTCTATCTCCATCAACAAAAAGAGTTAATTCTTTTTTATTGCCTAATTCTATAATGTCTTTTGGAAGTTTTGTCCCATTCATTGCAATAACATTATTTATGTTATTTCTTAATAAAGTCAAAACATCTGCACGTCCCTCAACAACAATTATCTCGTTTTTAGACAAATCTCCAGAAGGTAATTTTTCTTCTCCATACTCCTTAATTGTGTCCATTCTTGCAGATTCTTTAATCTGATTTGAAATTTCTCTTGAATCTGTGTTCCCACTTAAACTAGACATGAGTTTTTTTGCTCTTTCAATAATGTAGTCTCTTTTACTCCCTCTCACATCTTCAACTTTATCAACTTCTATTTGAGAATCGCAAGGACCTATTCTTTCTATTGTTTCAACAGCAGCAGCAATTAAAGTAGTTTCAGATTGATCTAAAGCAGTAGGAATTTTAATTGTTCCCAAAGTTAATTTATCTTTTCTTTCTAATTCAACTTCTATTCTGCCTATTTTTCCTTCTTTTTGAAGTTCTCTCATCTCTAAATCACTTCCTAAAAGCCCTTCTGTTTGCCCAAATAAAGCTCCAATTATGTCTGGTTTTTCCAAAGCACCTTCAGCTGTAAAACTTGCATGTATCATATATTTTATTGATACCGGACTTATTTTTGCCATTTTTATTATTTATTTTCCTTATTTTAATTAATTGAAAATCTAAGATTTTCTTAATTAGAAAAATACTTATTACTAATTTTTTAATACCCTTTTTACACAAAAATAAATGAATGTGATTGTAAGTGATAATTTAATAATATCCTGTAATGATTTTTCTAATATATTATGTGAAATAAAGAGTTTTTAAAGGTTTTTGTTAAAAATCTGTGATTTCATCTGATGGATCTTTAAATCTAGGATAAATAACCCCTTTTTTATTAACTTTAAAATCTTCATAACAGATTGCTTGAATTGGTTTAAATCTAAGAGTTTGTATATGTTTGATAATCTTATCTGGCTTGATAGTAAAATCTTCTCTTAAATATTGTTCTAATAAAGAAATAGCCTTTTTAGGGGTATTATCTGAAACTATTGCTTTTTGATATTTTTCACTACGAATGCTATAAATTATTTTGTAAATGTTGAATTCTATTAAAATAAAAGTAGTCTATTATTTAAAAACATAATTATCTTAAGATATATAATTTTTATTTAATTACTTTAAAAAACAAAACAATTAAATAAGATTTAGTATTAAGATAATTATGCCCACTAAAAACCAGCAACTCAAAATGTGGCAATTTAAATATAAAATTGGATTGAATGATGGACAATATTTCTGTAATGATTCTGGAAAATTATTGGAGAATATATTCTTTAATACACCAATAATTTCTAAGAAAGATTCACGTAGTAAAGCAATAGGAAAACTTCATTATGATAAAGAAAATAAGGAAATAAAACTAATTTCAGATAATTATAATCAAGATTAATTTTTCCCCCTGAATTGCTTTTATGTTATTTAAAAATAGATTATTTGTTTTTCAATTTCTTTTCAACCTATAATACTCCTTAAATTTTCCTAATCTTTCATATAAACTTAATAACTTATTTTTTATCTCTTGTTTTTCATTTTCAGGAATATTCATTTGCATTATTTTTTCATAGATTATTGCAGCATTATTTCTCTTTAAATTTTTTTCATAAAATTCAGCTTCATTTTTATAAATTTGTTTTATTGTAAAAAAAATTTCTGCCTTTTGAGTTTCATTTGCTTCATATAATGCTTTCTTAGTTGCTTGTTCTGCCCTGTCAAATTGCTTTGCTTTGATAAACATCGCTGTTTCTTTCACATAATTTTTAATTTTTTCAGAAAAAGCTATAGAAAAATTAGCAGCATTTCCATACATTTTAGCAGCTTCATTATATAAGCTTTTTTTCTCATAAATTTTTGCTAATTTTAAAAATACAAATCTTTTTGTTTCAATTGATGGATTTAAATGAATATATTTATTCAAATAATCAATTTGAATAAATTCTCCTTTGTTTTTTAAAACAGATTCAATTTCAGATTTAGACATATCTTTTTCCAGCATGAAAAATAAAAGGGAAATGATTATTTAAGTATTCTGTTAAAAAAATAATAATATCTTAGTGAAAATCAGATTTTTTAAAAAATATTTGCCCAAAGATTAAAACGATTAATGAAACTGGCAATGTTACTACAGAAGTTTCGGGTGTGATATAGCCAACTGCTATAAGAATGATTGCTGAAATAAAACCTAATAATATGCTATAAAATACTGCTTTTTCTTTTAGGTTCCAGAAGAATGAAGTTACCATTGCAGGCGCTATGGCTAAACCAATAGCCACGACTGCAAATACTATATCAATAATCTTTTGAACAAATATGGCAACAAGTATTGATAATAAAATTAAACCAAATATTGAAAGTCTTGTCATCTTTACAAGTCTTTCTTTTGAGGCACCCCTAAATCTAGCAATAAAATCTTTTGATATATTCATAGAAGTAACAAAAGCAAAAGTATCAGCACTTGACATAATTGATGCAAAAATAAATATTAAAGCAAAACCTAACAGCCAAGAAGGTAATAGATGTGAAAACCCATAGTAAAGTGCTTCTTGTGATTCTATATTTGGAAAATTATTTTTAGCAACAATACCAACAATACTAATCGCAAGACCAAATAATAACAGCACAATTCCTGCAAGGTAAAATCCTTTTTTCAAGGTTTTTTTAGAAGATGAAGCATAAGCTCTTTGCCAAATATCCGCAGATATTAACAGAGCAAACAAGCCGATTATACTAAAACCAATAATTTGTCCAATACCTACTGAAAAGAGATTATATTGTAATGGATCTAATTTTACAGTTGTATTAAATGAAAATATTAAAACAAAGATTAAAGTAATCATCACAAAAAATTGAAATAAGTCTGTTTTAACTACAGAGCTAAATCCTCCTAACATTAAATAAAGGAAGATAATTGATCCCATGATCAAAACTGATGAAATATAAGACCACCCTGAAATTGCAGAGAGCAATTTTCCCCCTGCAATAAATTGAACTAATAACAAAGCAATAAACATAATAAAAACAAGTATTGCACTAATAAGCCCGGTTCTTTTTCCGAATTTATAATAAAAGTAATCTGATACTGTATGAAATTCTTTTTCATCAGCAAGAGGTTTTAATTTTTTTCCGATTAAAGAAGGAAAAACAAATAATCCTAATGAAGCTCCAACAAACATCCATATTGAAGAAATACCATATTCAAAAGCTAAGGCTGTAAAAGTTACTAATACTCCTCCTCCAACAAAACCGGCACATAAAGTTGCAACTAAGGGAATTACTTTCACTTTTCTACTTGCTATTAGAAAATTATCTTCAGATTTTCTTCTAAATGAGATAAATCCTATAAGTATACACGCTAATAGATATGCTATTACTAAAAGCAAGTTTGCCGATCCAATTGCGTTTGCCATACAAAAATATTCCTTGAAATACTACTTAAAGAACAGTTGCGGAATATCCACAACATTTAAAAATAAAGTCTTCTAATTCAATATATGAATGATAAAATAAAACAGGTTTTGGAAAATTTAGGATTTGAAGATAGAGAAATTAAGATTTACCTAACTTTAGTTAGAGAACAAAACCTTACCGCATTGCAAATCTCAAAGAAAACTTGGATAGATAGAACTACTACTTATGATATTTTAGAAAGATTGATAAATAAGGGTGTTGCATCTTCATTTACACAGGATAAGATTAGACACTTTAAAGCATTGACTCCTAATAATTTGTTAATTTATTTTAAGGAAAAGTTTTCTTCATTAGAGACTATTCTTCCATCTCTAAATCAAATTAAAGACCAACCTAAGGAAATTGTTAAATGCGAATTATTTCAAAGTAAGAATGGATTTAAAGCAGTTATAAGAGATTTTATTGAAGCTAATGTGAATTATAAGGCAATAGGGATAAGAAAAGAATATGAAGAGATATTAGGATATTCAACAGATCAAGGCGTTTTAAAATTAAATGAATTAAAAGTCAAAGAAAAAGCGATTATAGAAGAAGGCTCAAAATTTATTCCACTCAAATATGGAGTTTACCGTTATCTTAAAAAGAAGTGGCTTCCACCAATTACAACGTTAATTTATACTAATGTTGTAGTTTTTTTTATTTGGAAAGAACCCTATTTTGCTATAAGAATCGAAAACAAAGAGTTTGCTAAACTTCAATCTGAATATTTTGACCTTTTGTGGGATGTTGCTAAACCTTAAGTTGGATGAAAATTGCTAAATATTTTAATATTTAAATATTATTAAACAAAAAAGGCATATCTTTATTTCCCCCTAATTTTGTTATTAGGCTATATTCATTATAAATATTAATATGATTACTCCAGCTATTATTCTCTGAAAACATTTTCATAATTTTAACTAATATTATAATATCAATAAAAAATTTATATTTTTATATAGAATTCAATAAGCACAAATTATTAAAATTTATCTAAATAATAATTAAGTAATTTATAGCCCTTTCCCTCCTTAATCATTTCAACTCCCCATTTAGTAAATTTTCTCTCAGCATTTTTAACAAGTTCAGGAGAATAAAATTCCTTTTCATTTTCATCAAAATAATCTCTTAAGATTTTAGATCCTTTTTTTAAGCCATTTCCCCCTTTATGTTCTCCATATAATTTTTTCATAAAATTTTCTCTTAACTTATTTATTTGTTTTATTTTTAAAATTTATTTTTGTTGAATAAAAAAAAATAATTATCCTCAATATTATTGACTATTAGTAAATAGTTTCTCTCCTCCATTTTTTTTAAAAAAGAATTAGGCTTTTTTTTCGCTTACAATTTCTGTACACATTCCTGCAGCTACTGTCTGTCCAGCATCTCTTACAGCAAATCTGCTCATAAAAGAATTATCTTTTTGTGTTTCAATGCAAACATTTCCTTGTGGTTTAATTTTAACTTTTGCAGTATCTCCATTTTTCAAAAAATCAGGACTTTTTTCAATAGCTTCACCTGTTCGTGGATCTATTTTTTCAATTAATTCTACAAATTGACAAGGAACTTGCGCTGTGTGAATATGAAATACCGGAGTATAACCTTTTGCTAAAACAGTTGGATGATTAATAACAGTTATTGTAGCAAGAAACTCTTCTACAACTGAAAGAGGTTTTGCAGAATCACAAATAACATCACCACGAGCAATATCCTTTTTACCAACACCTCTAATATTAATTCCAACATTATCTCCAGCTCTTGCTTCTGAGAGGGTTTCATGATGCATTTCTATTGTTTTAACTTCACCCTCAATTCCTTTTCCAGTTCTTCCAGGAAGAACTTTTACTTTCATACCTTGTTTCATAAGTCCAGTTTCAATTTTTCCAACAGGAACTGTTCCAATACCAGTGATATCATAAACATCTTGCACAGGCATTCTCATAGGTAAGTTAGTAGGAGATTCTGGGGCTGGGAATAAATCAAATTGCTCTATTATTGTTGGACCTTTATACCAAGACATATTTTCTGTTTTTTTGAAAATATTATCTCCTTTTAATCCAGAACATGCAATAAAACTAGTTGTTTCAGGATTTATTCCAACACCTTTTAATAATTTCCCAATTTCTTCTTTAACCTCATTGAATTTTTTTTCATCATAATTTATTGCATCCATTTTATTGATTGCTACAGCAATATTCTTAACACCCATTGTTCTTAATAACCATAAATGTTCTGTTGTTTGTGGTTGAACACCTGCAGGAGCAGCAATAACTAAAAATGCTGAATCAGCTTGTGAAGCACCAGTAATCATATTTTTAACAAAATCTCTGTGTCCAGGAGCATCAATAATTGTAACCTCCCATTTTTTTGTAATTATTTTTTTATAAGCAAGATCAATTGTAACCCCTCTTGCTCTTTCTTCTTTAATTTTATCCATAACATAAGCAAATTCAAAACCAGATTTTCCATGTTTTTCAGCTTCTTCTCTAAGTTTTTTCATTTCTTGGTCAGAAACAGCTCCAGACTGGAATAAAAGTTGTCCAACTACTGTTGATTTTCCAGCATCAACATGCCCTACAAAAACAATATTCATATTTGGTTTTTCTCTTGCCATTTTTATAAGTTTATTAAAAAATGTTTAATGTCTAATTCAAAAAAAATGAGTTTATAAACTTTTTGTTGTTTTTCTTTTTAAAGTTGCAAATATTTTTAATTTATTAGTTCCTTAATTAACCTTGTTGTTGTAGAAGTGAACTTATTAATGATGAAATTTGCAATAGATATTTATTAACTTCTTCAGTAGAAATCTATAATCTTCAAAATATCAATTTATTAACTATACAAGGGATATTTAGAAATTTTGATTAGAAAGGAGTTTTAAAACAAGTTATTTTGTTTAAGAATTGTAGATATAATCTTCCAATAACTTTTTAACCTTTTTTTCTATAGAAAAATAATGCAACTAACAATAATACAGCAAATAATTCTTGGGATAATCCAGGGAGTAACTGAATGGATTCCTATTAGCTCAAGTGCAATGACAACTTTGGTGATGTCAAATTTTTATAATATCACAGATATAAGTTTTTTAATTCATTCAACTTTATTATTGCATTTAGGAACTTTTTTTGCAGCTTTAATTTATTTTAGAAAAGATGTGTGGAATTTAACAAAATCTTTATTTAATTATAAGAATTCTGAAAAAGAAATTCAAAATATTTTGAAATTTTTAATTATTTCAACAATAATTAGTGGGATTATTGGATTAATTATCTTAAAATTTTTAATGAATTTTAATGATGTATTAGATATAACAAGCAAAAGCATAGTTTTTTTTGTAGGAATTTTATTATTGTTTACAGGAATTATTCAGATTAAAATAAAAAATAGGGGATTAAGAAAAGAAAATGAGATTACTAATAATGATTCAGTGTTCCTTGGAATTGCACAAGGGGCTGCTTTGCTTCCAGGGGTTTCCCGCTCAGGAATAACTATTTCTTCACTGCTTTTAAAAAAGTTTGATGATACAACTGCGCTTCGATTAAGTTTTTTAATGAGTCTTCCAATTGTTTTGTTAGGAAATATTTTTCTAAACTTGCCTGATTTATTTGAGATAGCAAATACAACATCAATCTATGGTTTGCTCACCTCTTTTGTATTTGGTTTAGCTACAATCTCTGGGTTAATGAAACTTTCAAAGAAAATTAATTTTGGATGGTTTGTATTAATATTTGCATTGTTAATGTTAGGAAGTTTGCTGATTTAATTTTAGCTTAAATGTTATAGCATAATAAACATAAATGCTTAAAAACTAGAATTATTTATAGAAATAACAATGGGAGTTTTAAATAAAGAATTAGATTCTAGAATATTTTCCTTAGAAAATTCTTTAAGAAAATTACAAGATTTAAAACCTTCTCCCTCGTTCAATTGGGCTAGTTCAGGAAGACAGATGAATAAAAAGCAAATTAATGATTTTAATTCGGATTATACAAATTTAAATAAAAAAATAGACAGATTAAAAGAAAATAGATATGATAAAAATACTCCCTCTTTTAATAATGAAGTAGAAAGCAGTTTATCTCTTGCAAGAGAATTAACTATGAAATATACTCCTATGAAAAATTTTCGGGAAGTTTCTCAAAAATTTTTCTATTCCCAAATCTTTCCAAATAGCATAGGTTCTTTAAGAAGTAGAAGTTGGTAAGTTAATTTTAATATTTTTATCTTTTATCCAATTATTTTATATTCTCACTCTTTAGTAAATAGAAAAGTTAATATTAACTCTTTTTTAGAAATTAAATGGAATCTAAAAAATCTGAAAGTTCTTGGTGTTTATATTCTGAAAAAAACAATAATCTTCTCCCTCCAATGAAATTTTCAAATGGAAAAACACAGGAAACAGTTGTAGATGAAGTTTTATCTGAAATTAAAAAAGGAACAAAAGTAATTTTTATAAAAGGCTTGTGTGGAACTGGAAAATCTGCAATTGCATTAAATATTGCGCGTCAATTAGGAAGAGCTTCAATTGTTGTCCCAATAAAAAATCTTCAAAAACAATATGAAAGAGATTATACAAATGAAAAATATCTCATTAAGAATATAGACAATTCCCTTAATAGTAACAAATTGAATGGGAAATTCTCTAATAATTCTCTTAAAAAAAAGTCTGATTCTATTAATGAAGAGACTTATGATAAAAAATTAAAAATATCCTCAATAACTGGGAGGCAGAATTTTGAATGCCCTTTTTTAAAGGAGGAACCTACTAGTGTAAAACCTGAGAAAAAAGAGAGAAATCTCTCTTTAGATATTTTTGATTCTCCTATTAAAAAATTAGAAAATTCTTTTAAAAAAGAAGATAGCTCTTGTGATAATGATTCTCTTCCTTGCAAAATAAAATTTAAATCTAAGAATAGTCAACTAATAAGAAAATATTTAAGAAAAAACCCAAAAGTTAATTCAAGTATTTTGGCTATTGAAGAAATAAAAAGATTCTCCATTGCCCCTGTATGCCCTTATTGGTCTCCTATAATTCCTGCTGAAATTGATTTAAAGAGGATTTTAGATGATGCAAAATTAATTAATTATAAAGGCTTAGATAATAAAGAATATTCAATATATCAGAGAAAAAAAGGTTGCCCTTATTATAATCAGTTTCTTTCTTATACTAATTCAGATGTTTTAATTTTTAACAGTTCTAATTATAAAATTGAATTAAGTATGGGTAGAAAGCCTGAAACAGATATAGAAATTATTGACGAGTGCGATGAATTTTTAGATAGTTTTTCAAATAATGAAAAAATTAGCTTTAAAAGACTTGAATCAGAAATACCTTATATTCTCCCTGAGACTGATTCTGCAAAAAGGGCAATTGATGAGATAATCAGACTATCAAAAGAAATACAAATTAATTTTAAAAGTAAAAATTTAGAAGATGAAAATGAAATAATTCCCTTAAAACAAACAAAAATTTATGATTTATTAAAAATTTTCCTTGATTCTTCACTTTTGAATTCTGTTGAAAGTGATGAAGAAAATTATTGTTTTCATATTGAAAAAGTAGGAAAAACTTTTGAAAATTCATTTGAAGACACATATGTAACTTTCTATAAAAATGAAGATTCTTTAATCGCAGAACTTGTAACTATAAATCTTGAGAAGAAATTTCAGGAAGTTTTAGATAAAAGCAATTCTTTAGTTTTTATGTCAGGAACTCTTCATTCAGAAGAAATTTTAAAAAATCTTTTTGGAATAAAAAATTTCATCACAATAGATGCTGAAACAAAATTCCCTGGAGAAATAATTCCAGTTAAAACAGGTTTTGAGATTAATTGCAATTATAGAAATTTAAGATCAAGTGAAACAACTCGTGAAACATATCTTAGGGCATTAAATAGGTGTATTGATAAGGCAAAAACCCCTTGTTTAATTCATGTAACTTCTTTTTATGATTTGCCAACTGAAATTGAGCAAGAAAAATTTGGATTAAGCCTGATGTCAAGAGAAAAACTAAAAGAAATTCAAAATAAAGATAAAGAAAATAAATTAATTGATTCTTTTAAAAGAGGAAAGATTTCTTATTTTTATACAACTCGCAGTTCTCGAGGGGTTGATTTTCCTGGTGAAATGTGCAACAGCATTGTTTTAACAAAATATCCTTATCCTAATGTAAATTCAACTTTTTGGAAAATTCTTAGAAAAGTTAAACCTGAGTATTATAATTCTTTTTATAAAGATAAATCAGAAAGAGAGTTTCTTCAAAAAATTTATAGGGCTTTGAGGTATAAAGATGATAAAGTTTATCTTTTATCTCCTGATTCAAGAGTGTTTTATAATTTAGATAATTTAATGAGGAAATAGGATTATTATTGATTCCCATTAAATACTTTCCACAATCTTTTTATTGTTTATCCTTATGGTATAAATCTAACAATGTTATTTTGTTTTCTTCAATAGAATAAGCATATGAAAGTCTAAAATGCCCAATATAAACTTCTCGCGTTCCTTTTCTGTTATATTTCATTGGCTTTCCAATTTCAGGATTAGAAATAAGCTTTTTAATTTGTTTTTCAACTCTTTCTTGGATATCTCTTTTTAATTTTTGAAAAATTTTTCTGAATCTATTTGATTCTCTTATAAATTTAACTATCATTTTTTAATTTTTCAAAGAATTCTTTAGTAGAATATTCACTAAAATTACCTTCATCAATTTCCTGCCATGCTTCTTCAGTTCTTCTTGCAAATTCTAGATTATCTATAATAAAATGTTTTATTTCAGCCACTTCTTTTTTTAGAGAAATTATTTCTTCACTTATTTTCGCAATATTTATTTGTTCCATAATTAATTAAAATAACATAATTATTTAAGTTTGTTGGTTTATGGTTTTGGAAATTTAAATGCATATTTAATTGAATATCTTGAATCAAAAGTAGAAAAAAAGGATAATATAAGGATTTTTTCAGGAGGAAATTTAGAAAAGCAGACAAAAAAATTACAAAAGTTAGGAGTGAATAAAAAATTTTTACCTGTTCTTTCAAAAAGTAAATTTAAGGGGAAAATTGTTGAAGAATGTATTGATGACACAAATCCCATCTGGCAGGGATTTCAAACTTTAAAATATAAACACCCAAATGGGCAATTAGACTAATTAATTAGTTAAAAGAAATAATAAAATGAAAATGAATCAAGAAAAAATAGAATTATTAATTAAAGAATATGGAATAAATCTTGGAGAAGAAAAAGGTCGTTCTATTAATATTTTACGATATGATTTAATAGATAAGTTACAAGCATTTCAAAGAATTTTTAAAGATTCTCCAAATCCAAAAACAAGAACTACAACTGCAATCGCTTACAAACAACATTATAATAATTGTCTAAAGGCATTTGAATTATTAATTCCTGAATTAAATATTTATAAAAATAAAAAATAAAATACAAAATTAGGCATATTGAAACAAGTGTAGGGAAATATGGACAGAAATTTGTAATTAATAAACAAGAGGATAAATTAGTATATTATGCGCGAACTTTAAAATCGCGAAAGTATCCTTTTCACGAGGTGATAGAAGAAAGATATAATTTAAAAGATGTGGTTGGAGGGGGGAAATATAGGCCTTTTTAGGGAACAATTATTTGCCTTAGATTTTAATGGTATATCAAATTCTATGGGAACTCGGGCAAGTATAAGGGAATTCCTAAGGAAATAATGAAAAATTTTAAGCAACCTTTAATAAAAGTTTATAATCAAATTAATCCAAAAATTAAAGATATTATAATTAATACAAATTATCTTAAAACTTTAGAAAGATGGTTAGATTTAAATTATTGATTTTCACTTAAACCTTTTATAAAGATCAAACGCCATCATAAAAAGAAAAAGAATATTTTTTATCTTCTGTTTTTTCAGGTTTTAATGCACTTTCTATTTTTTCTGGAACATAATCTGAAAGTTCTTTTCTAAAAGCTCTCGCACGCAGATAATTGTTTGTGATAAAAAAAGGTTTTATATTTTGTTTAATATATTTTTCATAAGTATCAAAAAGTTCATCCTTATTTTTTTGTATTTCGAAACTTTCTTCTTTTTTTATCATTCTAAATTTATCTACAACAAATGTTTTGTTTTTAATCAGACTAATTCCCTCATTCGCAGAGTAACTAACTAATCCTGCTTGTGCTGTTCTTTTTTCTCCAATATCTATATTAAATAAAGAGTATTGTTTTTTTGCATTTTTAGAAACAGAAAAAATTCCTCCTTTTTGTTCTTCTGATTTTCCAAAATTCCCTAATGTTATTCCTGATAACATTTTATTTGCAAGTCCAAAATTCCCTAATCCAATTCCTGAAACCATATTTTCTGTCTTTCCGAAATTTCCTAACCCCCCTATTAAAACCATATTTTCTGCTTCTCCAAAATTACCTAAACCTATTCCTGAATTCATTTTTTCTGATTTCCCAAAATTCCCTAATCCAATTAAATTTCCCATCTCTTCTGATTTTCCAAAATTTCCCAATCCTAAAAAATACCCAATATTTTCTGCTTCTCCAAAATTCCCCAAAGAGATAATTTGAACTGAACCATTTTTATTGCCTATAGTTCCTCCAATAAAAGAATAATCATTTATTGGAAATTTTCCAATTGTAAAATTAACCAAGGAATATCTGCTTGGTGTTTTATTTGATTTCAATGTTAAAAAAGTTATGTCATATAATTTTTTCTCTATTCCTTTATATTTTATATTATCCATTATTTTAAAGAATTAAAAGATTTATAAGAATTATTGTCCTAAATTAATTTTAATCTGCTTACTGATTTTCACTCAAACCTTTTCTATCACGAATTCTTTTTATAATATTACTCTGAATTCCTGTGGGAACTTTTTCAAACTGCTGGTCAGCTAATGAACTAGAACCTCTTCCTTCAGTAGCACTTCTTAAATCATTGCTCCATCCAAGCATTTCTGCAACAGGAAGTTTAGCTTTAAGCTTTGCAATACTTCCTTCTTGCTGAACATCAAGCATCTGTCCTCTTTTGCCTCCAACTAACTTTGTTATTGCTCCTAAAAACTTATCAGGCATTTCAATAACATGAATTTGTAATGGTTCAAGTATAACAGGATTTATTCTTAACATAGATTTTTTTATTGCTTCTCTAATAGCAGGATAAACCTGTGCAGGTCCTCTGTGAATAGCATCTTCATGCAGTTTAATATCAACTAAAGAAACTTTCATTTTCATACAAGGTTCTCTTGCTAAAGGGCCCTGGTCCATAACCATCTCAAAAGCATCTAAAATCATTTCAATAACTTCTCCAATATGAACCTCCCCACGAGTTTCATCAAGAAACATATTTCCTTTGTAAATCTCCCTCACATCCCTTATTTCATCTCCACTCCAACCAAGTTTTGAAAAGGCATCAAAAATAATTTTATTTTTTTTCTTAATTCTCCCTTCATTTAAATCCCCTGATTTTATTGCTCCATAAATATTATCTTCAAGAGGTTCAACTGTTATAAAAAAACTATTATGTTTATTAGGGCTTCTCCCTTCAGATGCAGGTGATTCTTTTGTTACATTTTCTCTATAAACAATAATTGGATTAGAAGTTTTAACTTCAAGTCCTTTTTCAGTTTTAATTCTATTTTCAATAATTTCTAAATGTAATTCTCCCATTCCAGAAATCAAACTTTCTCCTGTTTGTTCATTAATATTCACTTTAATAGAAGGGTCTTCTTTAGCAATTTGTTTTAAAATTTCAACAAGCTTAGGTAAATCAGCAGCTTTTGTAACTTCAATAGATTTTGTAACAACAGGCTCAAATAAATGAGTTATAGCCTCAAAAGGTTCTATTGGCTTTTTACTTATTGTTTCACCAGTAAAAACATCTTTTAATCCAACAATTCCAATAATATTTCCCGCTTTAGCATTTTCAACTACAATTCTTTGAGAGCCTTTATAAACAGAAACTTGCTGAACTCTCACATTTCTTTTTGCAAGATTCATATAAACTTCATCTCCTTGCTGAATTGTTCCTGAAAAAATTCTTCCTGAAGCAACTTCTCCTGCATGTTTATCAACAACAATTTTTGTAGGAACAAAGATTGGTTCTCCTTTTGGATCACAATTAATTAAATTTTTTCCTTCTGAAGAATCTTTATCTCCATGCCATATTCTTGGTATTCTATATTTTTGAGCATCAACAGGATTTGGATGATGTTTAACAGACATAACTAAAACAATTTCATGAAGAGGAGCTTTTTCAGCAAGTTCCTTAACTTTATCAGAATTATAAGCGTCAATAACATCCTTAAAAGTTATATTTTTTTCTTTCATATAAGAAAAACTTAATGCCCAGTTATGAAAAGCACTTCCAAAAGCAACACTTCCATCACTCACACTAACCCTCCATTTCTTTTTATAACCTTCAGGAGCAATTTGTTCAATTAATTCATTAACATGGTCAATAATACTAATAAATTTTGCTTGCATAGCTTCAGGAGTTAGTTTAACTTCTTTGATTAATCTGTCAACTTTATTAATAAATAAAACTGGTTTTACTAATTCTTTTAATGCCTGTCTTAATACAGTCTCTGTTTGGGGCATAACCCCTTCCACAGCGCAACACAAAACAACACACCCATCAACAGCTCTCATAGCTCTTGTGACATCCCCTCCAAAATCAACATGTCCAGGAGTATCAATTAAATTAATTAAATAATCTTCTCCTGCAATTTTATGAACCATAGATACCGAGGCAGAATCAATTGTTATCCCTCTTGAAGATTCATCTTCGTGAAAATCAAGTTTAAGTGCTTTTCCTGCCTCTTCTGCTGAAACCATTCCTGCACCATAAAGAAGATTATCAGAAAAAGTTGTTTTACCATGATCAATATGCGCAGCAATAGCTATATTTCTTATATTGTCTCTATTTTCCATTAATTTCCAAATTTTTTTTGTTTTTTCATCTATAGCCATTTTTAAATTAAAGAGAATAATTAAGAAAAAGAATTTGGTTTAAAAAGTTTTGGTTGAATTAACTTTAATAAATTCTTATAATCTCTAAAGATAAAATTATCTTTATCTTAATATTATTAATTTAAGAAGTAATTCTTTCTTTTGTTTTTCAAAGGATTTTACTTAAAATACTATTTTTTTAAATAACAATATAATACTATTTTAATTTTGTTTTTTAAAATAAATTTTTTTATATTCTACTAATCAGATTGAATTATTCTCTCCCAAAATACTCTTCGAATGATTCTGATTTTTTATATTTTGTTTTTTCAATCATTTGTTTAACTTCCTTTAACCATTCTTGCATTGAATTGTTTTTTTCTGCATAAGGCGGTATAGGTGTTGTAACAGGTTTTTCTAATGCAGTCACAACCTTCTTTTCAATTTTGATGATACTTTCTAAAGGAATTTTTGTTCTAAAAATTCTATAATTTTTTTTGCTCCCAACTATGCTGAAAAAAGTTGCCCACTCTTTTTTAGTTGAAGACAAAAACTGATTCATAACATAATATTTTTCATGAGGAAGATATTCTCCAGTTATTTGATAATCTATCCATTTTTTGAGTTTATCTGCTTCCATAACCCTTACTGAATATTTCAAGTTTTTAAGAATTATTGTGATAAACTTGCAAAAGCTATTCTATTTTTACATTAATATCTTGCTCAGTAATAGCTTGATAACTTTTTTTCATTGTTTGGTAAACTTTAACTTTATCTTCTTTTTTGGAAATTATCTCGTCATGTAAGGGGACTCCTAAAATACCTTTGCTATCTAAATCTTGCATAATCTCTCTCATTATCTGACTTTCAACAAACATTACATGATGGGGTTTATTTGAACTAGAAGTAAAAAATTCCCTTATTCCCGGATTTATTCTCACAAAAGTTTGATAAATTTCCTTTGGAGCAATTCTAGATTCTTTCAACAATCTTGATTCTTCCCGATTATTGAAGTTAAATGCTTTTATACAAGAATGCATATTAGGAGTGTTAAATCCTATAATCACCAACTTTTTAATTGCCTTTCTTATTTCAGGATTTTCTTTAGCTTTATCTATTTCAGAAAAAGGAAGATAACTAAGATTTTCTAAAACTGGATAATAAGCATCATCTGGATAAGGATTTTTTTTGTTACATATAAAATAAGATGAATTAACATGCATGCTTGAAAAATCAAGTTCAACAGTTGGTGAGCTATTTATTGTTAAAAGTTTTCTTAACCCAGATTTTATATTTTGGAAAGAATGACATCTTTGATACATTCTCCCACCACCTTCCTTGCTGAACATTGAAGTCAAAAAAACATTTGTTGCCATAAAATTAATTTTGCCTTTCTTTGTTTCTTCTCTCAATGCCTCAAAAGACATTGATTCCATAGGAACTATTTTTTCAGGGTCAAATCCTAATTCAATTTGCGAGAAATACTTTTTATTAAGATATTCAGTTTGGAAAAAAGCTCGCATTAAAACTTCTGAACTTAAAGGAGGTTTAAGTTTTTCCCCAATTTTTTTTATTTTTTCAAAATTAAATGGAGCTTTTTCAACAGTTACAGAAGGGTGAGTATCAGGATTTACCTTAAAGGGCTTCAAATTTATCCCTCTAAGAATGCTCTCTAGTTTAGGGGTAGCAGTTATAATAGAACTTATTCCTTTTTCTTCTCCTCTTCTTGCTCTTTTTCCTATCTCTATCTTCATCAATCCTCTTTCTAACATTTCATCTTGCGCTTTTACAGCATAATGTCTTGTATACCATTTAGGACCATTATCCCCCCTAAATGCGAGAATTGTCTCTCTTTTTCTGGAAACAGCAATTTCCTTAAAATACATAAAATTACTAATCATTGAATAAATATTCTCGCGAACAGGTTCATCTGCTTTTTTAAAAAAATCTTTAATTATATTTTGTATCTCAGGGTATTTCTCAGAAGATATAAGTTCTAAAAAGTGGGGCAAGGGGTTTTCTTCCATATATTTTTTGTTAATATATTTTATAAAGAATATTGTGTTATAATAAATATGTAATTCAGAATACTTTAGATTTCTTTTAATCTTCCAGAAGAAATTAGTTCAATACCTATTGATTGCAAAAAATTAAGATGCCTTTTAGCATCTTGAATTTTATTTTTATAACCATTAGTTCCATCACTTATTTCATTTTCAATAACTTTTTCAAGAATTTCTCTATTTAATTTTTTTTTATCTATTTCTGCACCTTTTTTTGAGATATATCCTAGAGCATCTAAAGCTCTTCCAGCAAAACAATCATCAGAAACTGCACCATAAGCTTGTTCTGCAATTTTTTCTAAATCAAATTGAACTTTAAATTCATTTTCATAAAATCTTAATAATTTATCTCCATAATTAACAACAGATTGATTCCCAATATTTTTAATTTCTTCAGTATCAATTTTAAGCTTATATTTTTTAAGAGTTTTTTTCAAAATAAATGCCCCCACTTCATAAGATTCTAAATGCATTAATTTTTTGTAAGCTAAGTCAAGTAAGGGATCAATAAGTGTTGGATTTTTTTTAGATAATTTATTGATTTTATCCAGAGAATTAATCACTTGTTTCTTTCTATAATTATCTTCAAAACTATTAACAGAATTTATATTTTCAAGGGCATCTCTTATCTCAGGGCCTCCTGTTTCAGTTTGATATTTATCTAAAGCTTTTTCAATAAGATTTTTTTCCATAATAAATGAAGATTGCAATTATTTTTAAAAATTATTGTGATAATTTTATCTTGCAGAATCAGCCTGAGCTTCACTTTCTTTTTTCTTTTTTATTGCAAAACTTTCACCATTTTGTTCAGAAGCCATAATTATCTCTTCAGAAATAGCTTGTGTCAAACTCTTTTTTTTATTAAATGCTTTATCTGATGCTCCCTGAGTAAGCCATCTTAAAGCAAGATTAACTCTCCTTATTGGAGAAATATCAATTGCTTGAGGGTATTTTGCACCACCATATTCAATTGTTGTAACCTCATCTTTTGGGGAGGAATTTTCAACTGCTTTAACTAAAACAGCAACAGGATTTTTGTTAGTTTTTTTCTCAATTAATTTAAGGGCATTAAGAACCATCTGGGCATTTTTTGTAAATTTCCCTGTTGAATGTCCTAAAATAATTCTGTGTTTTTTCCCTCTGTGTCCTGCAACACCAACTCTGTTTATTAATCTCTCAACAATATTAACTTTTGTTTGCCCATATTTTTCAACATTTCTTCCTTGGGTTTTTAACATTAGCTTTGGCTTAAGATTAATTGCTGACTTAAGCCCTTTATCTTCCACTTCAATTTCTGATAAATCATATAAATCAAATATTTTAAAATCAGAAACTTTTTGTGTTGTTTTGTTTAAAGTTTCTGTTCCAGAAATTTCTTTTGAAGATTGTGATTTGTTAGAAATTTCCTCATCAGAAACTTTTTGTGTTGTTTTGTTTAAAGTTTCTGTTCCAGAAATTTCTTTT
>CAZRJS010000004.1:32838-42672 GCA_964600565.1 Candidatus Woesearchaeota archaeon
GTGATTTGTTAGAAATTTCCTCATCAGAAACTTTTTGTGTTGTTTTGTTTAAAGTCCGGGGAAAATTTTTAACTAAATTTTCTCGGCCTAGAAAATCTTTCTTATGGATTTTCTCTGGTTCTGTTCCAGAAATTTCTTTTGGGGTAATTATTTTCTCTGGTTTTAAGTCAGAAATTTCTTTGGAAATTGCAGTTTTATCTGGAATTTCTGTATCAATAGTTTTTTCTTCTTCTTTTGTTTGAATATTTTTTTCTACCATTTTTTTAATTTATACATCTTGTTTTAGTGCAAGGATAGTCATTTTCTGCTATTTTTTCTAATTTTTCAATTACATTTTTTTTAATTTTTCCTTCCATATATATAATCGCATTTTCCCTATCAACTTCTATTTGTGATTGATTAAATATAAAAGAGGGGTTTCCTTCTTTTGTTGAATCAAAAGTATTAGAAACCTTTAGAAGATAATTTAAAACTTTTCCTATTCTTGAATCATACATTTTAGGAGTAGATTTTATTTTTATATTATTTCTATCTCTAGTATAAAAAAAAATCCCTCCAACTGTATTTGTCTTTCTTGATTTTTTTCCTGTTTGAATTTTTCCTTCTGTCATTTTAATTAATTTTTTCCTATTTTTTCTAATTTTTTAATTACATCTTTTTCAAGTTTTCCTGTGCAATAAATAGTTGCATTTTCCTTATTAACTTCAACACATAGTTTCTTTATTTGAAAAAAAGGATTTCCTTTGGATGTAACATCAAAAATTTCTGAAGTATCTAAAAGATAATCAAAAGCTTTTTCTATGTTCTTATTACTTTTTTTACCTTGATAATTTATTTCTTTTCCAGTTCCGTAATATGTATCTTTTTTTAGTACCATTTTTATCTTCTACCTTTTTCTATCTTGCCCTTCACTAATCTGTGTAATGGCTGATCATTTACTTTAAGGATTTTAAATCTTATACCGGGTATATCTCCCTTAGCTCGCCCTTGTTTTCCTCCTATTCTTTCAATCATAACTTCATCGTGTTCATCAATAAATTTCTGGGCAAGATTTCCTGGAATAAAAGCAGAAACTTGTTTCCCATTTTTTGTTAGTTGAACTCTACAACATTTTCTCATTGCAGAATTTGGCTGTTTAGCTTCTTTTTGAAATTTAGAAAGAACAATTCCTTTTGCCTGATTAGCGCCTTTAAGTGGATCAGATTTAGCATAAAGCCCTAAAGTTCTTACTTTATACTTTTTATTCTTCCATCTAAATTTCTTTCTATCTTTTAATTTTTTTTGAGCACTTTTTAATCCCATAATATTATCTTAAAAGGATTAGTTTTTAAATCTTCGCCTTACTTCAAGGAGAATAGGTAAAAAATTTATAATTTTTAATAGTTGTAATACTGTTTAATAATTATTTAAGATGATATAAACTGATAATAACTAAATAATCTTAAGTTCTTTATCAAAAAAATCTTTTAAAATTTTCTGCAATTCTAAAAATCTTTTTTTTCCTCTTCCAATTAAAGAAGCTTTATTAATTTTTCCAGCATTTATAATTATTTCTTTATCTTTTATTTCCATTTTTTTAAATGTTGTAGGAGATACAACGTTTCTAGTAAATTCTTCTGCAGACTGAATTCCATATGGAATTGAAAGAACTTTTATTCTTTTTTTTAAGATTTCGTGAAATTTTTTTATATTTCTTCCCCCTAATCCAATTGCCTTAGATAATAATCTTCGAGGAACACAAAAGATTATTGTTTCATTGTAATTAAAGCAAAAACGAGTATTAACCTTGGAGATTTTACTAAAGAGATTGATATATCTCATATCCTGCATATCTATAATTTTAACCATAATTAAATTTTATCCTCGTTATTTTTAGATAAGAATTGTAAAGGGATTTGTTTTATAAAGTTATTGTTGGAATAAAATTTAACTTTTTTTAGATTAGTTAAACAGATGAATCAGATTAATGGGAAAAAGGATTAATAAAAATATTGAACATGGTAAGAATGTTTGAAGAATACTGCCTTTGCAAATATGAAGATAAGTCATAAAAGGAAAGTCATTTTTCAGAGGGTTTATAAAAAATTTAATGTAATAAAAAATTATTAATAATAATGTAAAAAAATTAATAGATAAAAAAAATTATTGATTAACTTTTTCTACAATTTCACTCTTAGCTATTTTTTTCTCTGAATCTTTTTTAGTTAAAGAACCCACAACTTTTACAAGCAATCCAGGTAAACCTGTTCCAACAGGCACTGGTTGATTAAGAATAATATTTTCAATAACACTTGAAAGATTATCTTTCTTTCCTTTTATTGTAGCATTAACAAAATGTTTTATAGGTGTTTCAAATGTTGCTCTTGCAAGAACAGAAGCTTTTTGAGAAATAATTCCCATTCGTGTAACTCCTTTTATATAGCCTGTATTAGTCATAGCATCTGCAGCAAGTTTAAGATGCCTCATGTTTATATCTAATCCTTGATCATTAATAGTTTCAGAAATTTCATGGATTATCAAACTTCTCGCAGCCTCTATTCCTAGAAAATCAGCAATTTCATAGAAATCATTTGAAATTGTTTTATCTCCATTAACTTCTTTTAGGACTGTTATTTCTTTAAGATTAGTTCCAAGAGTTATAATTACAAAATTCTCATTTTTTTTAACCACTAAAATTTGTTCAATACCTTTGAGACCTGAAATTATTGTTTTTTTTAATTTTTCTTTTAATTGATAAATTTCACTAAAATTTTTCTCAGAAACATTTAAAATAATTGAATTTTCTTTTTCTTTTGCTTTATATTTTGAATCAATTAATTTTTCAACAATTTTTTTAAGAGAAACATGAGTTTGTCTTAAACTTCCTTTATCAATTTTTACTTCAATTTTTTGTGCATTAAAGTCTAGATTAATTTCAGAAGCAATATCTTCTAGTTTAACTTCTTTTATTTTTTCAGCTAAAATCCTAGCATCTTTTTCATTATTATATTCCTTATTTAAGTAAATCTCCATTTTTGGGGAAGAGGGTTTTTTTCTTGCATCAAAAATTTCTATTAATCTTGGTAATCCTGTAGTGACTTGCATTTCAGCAACACCTGCTAAATGGAAAGTTCTCATCACCATTTGAGTTGAAGGTTCACCAAAAGATTGAGCAGTAATTAATCCAATTGATTCCCCACAATCCATTTTTTCATTAAGATGCTCTTTTGAAACATCAATACCATCGTCACCATATCTAAACTGAATTATATTATTATTACCATCTCTCAATGTTTCATCATAATCTAATCTAATATCTTGAAAAGCATTTGAAAGTCTTCTATATAAATAACCTGATTTTGGGGTTCTTAATGCAGTATCCATTAATGAATCTCTTCCTGTAATAGCACCAAAGAAAAATTCATCAGGTCTTAATCCTTTCATAAAAGAACTTTTAATAAATCCTCTTGATTTTGGAGATAAATCTCCTTTTTTAAAGAAAGATAAAGTCCTGCCCTTATATCCAATATCAACTCTCCCTCCTGCAAAAGCTTGCTGACCCACAGAACAAGCCATCTGAGTTATATTAAGAATCTTTCCTCCACCTCCAGAAATCATCATTGGTGTAACAGGGTTTTTTTCAGGAAAATTCTTTTTAACAATTTCCCCAATTTTTGTTCTAATTTCATTTAAAACTTTAAGTATATTAATTTCTCTTGATTCTTCAAGAGTTTTACCTGGAATTATTTCAAGAGTTTTTTCATTGTAATCATTAATTAATTCTTCGGTTCTTTTCTCAGCTTTTTTAATTATCTCCTCCGAAGTTTTAAATGTAGCTTCATCAATATCAAAATCTTCTACAGAAATGCTTATACCATAATTATCAAGATAATTTATCCCAAGTTTAAATACATTTTTTAAAACCTTAAAAGTTTCATCTCTCCCAAAAGTTTTATCAATTTCTTTTATTAATTCCCCATCTTCCTCTCCAAATGCTGTTTTATCAAGATAACCTTTAGTCATCTTACCTTCGTTTATAATAAAGGAATCATTAGAAAAATTAATTTTTGGAAGAATTTCTGAAATTATTTCCTTACCTTCAACATGAGATTTTTTTATCTCTGCATCTATCCCAGAATTATATAAAAGTTGATTAGCTTCGTCTTTTTGCAGGTCGTCAATACTTAATAAATATCCTCCAGTTATTGCATCTTTTATACATCCAATTAAATTAGTGCCATTTTTTGGAGAAATTAAATTTTGATTAACATTTAAAAGTATTTTTGCTTCTGCTCTTGCTTCTTCTGTTTGAGGACTATGGATATTCATTTCATCACCATCATAATCTGCATTATATGGAGGTGCTGCTGCAGGATGCAATCTAAATGTCCTTCCAGGAAGAATTTTTACATAATGAGCCATTAAACTTGCTCTATGAAGACTAGGATGTCTATTAAAAAGAACAATGTCTCCTTCTTGTAAATGTCTTTCAACCTTGTATCCCGGAGATAATTCATCCATTATTTCTTCTTTTAATTCAGGAGTTATTTTTTTCCTTTTTTCATCAGGTCTTACAACATAATTTGCTCCAGGATAATCCGCTCCATTTTGAATTAATTTTTTTAATTTTTCAATATTAATATCATTAACTGTTTCTGCAACTGTTACAACTGTTGCTATTTCATAAGGTATTCCCACTTCATTTATTTCAATTTTAGGATCTGGAGAAATAACAGTTCTTCCAGAATAATTAACCCTTTTTCCTGCAAGATTTTTTCTTATACGCCCCTCTTTGCCTTTTATCCTTTCTGTTATTGTTTTTAATGGTTGTCCATTTCTATGTCTTGCTGGTGGAACTCTTGCAACAGAATTGTCAAAAAAAGTTGTAATATGATATTGCAATAAATCCCATAAATCTTCTATTATAACTTCTGGGGCCCCTGCATTAAGATTTTCCCAGAGTCTTTGATTAGCTCTTATTATATCAGAGAGTTTATGAGTTAAATCATCTTCAGATCTCTCTCCTGACTCAAGAATAATACTTGGTCTTACTGTTACAGGTGGAACAAGTAAAGAAGTTAATATAGCCCATTCAGGCCTACTTGTTAATGGATTAACCCCTATTTTTTTTAATTCTTCATCAGGAATTTTTACTAATTTTTCTCTTATTTCTGTAGGAAAGATTCTTGTTTTTCCTGTATAAAAACTAGTTGGTTTATCAGTTTTGATTTTATCCTGAACAACCCCACAATGAGGGCATTTTTTGGAATCTTTTGCTTTCTTAGCTCTCTGTCCAGAGGAATATTTTGCAAGATTTTTATCATCAATCATTAATTTTGCACAGTCTTTGCAAAAGCATCTTAATCCTAATTCAATTAATGGAAGATATTTTAAATGAACAACTGGTCTTGCCAAATCAATGCTTCCTGGATGACCTAAACATTCTCTTATTCTTCCTCCACAAGTTCTACATCTAACTCCAGGATCAATAGCACCTAATCTTAAATCCATTAATCCACCATCAACTGGATATCCATCTATATCATAAAGTTCAGGCGTAACTATCTTTGCAGTAGATAATTTCTTAATCTGTTCTGGATTAAGCAAGGAAAATCCTATTTCTTTTATTTGTTTTCTAATTGGTTCCATTTTAAACTAAATTAATATTTTTTAAATTTTTTATTTTGTTAAAATGAGGGAATTCTCTTTCTCTCTCAAGTGCAATATCTATGTATGCCATTTTATTCGTATTTATTTTTTAGTCCCATTGTAGCAGTAATATGAAGTCCTTGAAGTTCTTCTAATAGAAGTTTAAAAGCATAAGACACTTCTGTATTTTCAATTTCTCTGCTTCCACATAATGGGCATTCAGTTTTATTCCTTATATTATCTATTATCCCTATTGTTCCACATTTAGTGCATATGGGAAGAATAATTTTATCTGAATCATATCTTTCTTTTAATAATAAGGAAGCCCCATGTGCCACTAAAGCTTGCTGTTCCATCTCTCCTAATCTTAATGCTCCTCCTCTTGCCCTTCCTTCAATAGGTTGTCTTGTAAGTAATGCAACTTTTCCAGAAGCTCTACCATGTAATCTATTTCCAACCATATATTTTAATTTTAAATAATAGAGATTTCCCACAAATATTTTTGACTTAAATCTTTTGCCAGTTAATCCATTATACATTGTTTCTTTACCATCATATCTAAATCCCATTTTTCTTAATTGATTTTCTAAAGCATCTTTTCCTATGCCTGAAAAAATTGTCCCATCTATTATCTCACCTTTAAGACATCCAACTTTTCCAGCAAGAAGTTCAAGTAAGTAACCCACAGTCATTCTGCTAGGTAAACCATGAGGATTAAATAAAACATCAGGCTTAATTCCACTTGTACTAAAAGGGAGGTCATTTTCAGGTACTACTGCACCTATAACTCCTTTTTGACCATGAGAGGTAGCAAATTTATCTCCTAATTCAGGAATTCTTTCATCTCTTGTTTTAACCTGAACAATTTTATTTCCTTCACAATCTTCTGTAATAAAAACACTTTCTGCAATTCCTTTTTCTTCTTGTCTTAGGCTCACACTTGATTCTTTTTTTGTTCTTACAGAAATTTCTCTTGCTTCTGAAAGAAATTTAGGTGGCGAGGTTTTACCAATTAAAACTTCTCCTTCGTCAATATTTGCTTCTGGATAAATAATTCCGTCATCTTCAAGATGTTTATAAGTTGCTTCCATTTTATATCCTGAAGTATCTTTTTCAGGAATAGAGATTTCATCTTTTAAACCACCTGCATAATTCATTTCAACTGCAGAATAAGGTCTAAAATAAAAACTTCTTCCAACACCCCTATCAACACTTCCTTTATTTAAAATTAAAGCATCTTCCATATTATATCCTTCATGAGTCATAATTGCAACAACAACATTCTGTCCTGCAGGATAAGTTTTAAGAGTATCATAAATAAAACTTCTGACTAAAGGTTTTTGAGGATATTGAAGAATACTAACATCTGTATCAAGTCTACATAAATAATTAGCAGCATATATACCCAGAGATTGTTTTTGTGTTTTACTCCCTCTGTTTAATCTTGAACTTTGGTCATGATTTCCATAAGGAACAAGGCTTGTGATAACACCAAGTAAATCAATTAAATCTATTTCAAGATGAGTATGTTCTGGAGTAATTTCTTCTTTATATAATGAAACAAGCGAATTTTCTTCTTCAGCAGCATCTAGATATTCAATAATACCTTCTTTAATAAGATCTTTCCATTCAAATTCGTTTTGCTCTAATTTTAATATGTGTTCATCTTTTAATCTTGAAGAACCATTTTCAACAATTAATAAAGGTCTTAAAGCTCTCCCAACTTCTGTAGAAATTAAAACAAATTCATATTCATTATTTTTAGAAATACTCATTTGAATTGGAACTTCACCCTTTCTCCTTTTTCCTCTTAATTCTTTAATAAATTCATTGGGATTTTTAGCATTTCCAAGATATCTTCCATTAAAAAATACATCATATCCTTTAACCTCTTCTTTTTCAAGTCCGATAAAATAAAGCTCCGAAATAAATTTATTTTCATCTAAATCAACTCTTGTAGATATTCTACTTAAGATTGAGAGATTTTTTCTTAAACCAATCTCAGTTCCCTCAGGAGTTTCTATAGGACAAAATCTTCCATAATGTGTTGGATGAAGAGTTCTAGCTAAAAAATTTTCTTGATCAGAAGGAAGCATACTTGATACTCTCTGTAACTGGCTAATTGTTGCAAGATAATTTGTTTTATCCATATTCTGGGTTATCCCGCTTCTTTCTCCAGTCCATGCTCCTGTAGCAATAGCACTCTCAACCCTATGAGAAAATAAAGTTGATTTAGCAATTATCCTTATAGACATAAATTTTTTTCTTTTAGTAGATTTCTGCAATGAATATTTAATATCTCTCACTAAAATACCTAAATTAATTCTAAATAAATTTGAAAGTAAATCTCCTGAGAGTCTAACTCTTTTATTGGAATAATGATCTTTATCAGTTACAAGTTTCATATTATTTTTAGTTATTAAAAATTGTTTTAATAATTTGCAAAGAGTAACTGCTTTTTTTATCCTATCTTCTTTAGCTTGACCAATATGTGGAAAAAGATAAGAATCAATTCTTTGCCTTGTTCTTTCAAGTATTTCTTTTTTAGTTCCTTGGAGATTTGCTTTTTCTGCAATATAATTAATAGCATCGTCTTTTGTTGCTATATCAACAAATTCATAAAGATTAACTATAACTCCATCAGTCTCTTTTCCTATGTATTGTGCTATATCAGATTCTTTTGTTAATCCAAGAGCTTTTAATAAAACTATAAGGGGAATTTCTTTGAACCTACTAAATGAGGTTTCAAAAATTCCTTTTTTATTTTCAGAAATATATGTAGGAATCCTATAAGTTCCCTTTAATGAAAAAAGTCTCAAGATTAATTTACCCATTTTATCTTTTTCAATAAAAGGTTGATTTTCTGCAAGATCTTCAGCCATAATCATAACCCTTTCATTTCCTTTTATTATAAAATACCCTCCTGGATCATTAGGGTCGTTATAATTTTCAATTAATTCTTTTTCCTGCATTCCAGAAGTATTACAAGAATTGCTTTTAACAATAATAGGAATCCTCCCAATTTCAACTTTTTCTGAATCAATTTGTTCGCCTTTTTTTATGGTTATTTCTAATTTTATTGGCGCAGAATAAGTCATATCCCTTAATCTTGCTTCATAAGGCATTATTGAAGATGAACTCCCATCAGCTTCAATAATATTAGGTTTTCCAATTTCAATTTTTCCAAGAGTTATTTCAAAATCTTCTTTATCAAGGGAATTAGAAATTTCATTAACTATTTCCTGCATCCTATAGGTTATAAAATTATTAAATGAAACAATATTAGATTCAACTAAAGAGTGAGTTTCAAGATATTTTTTTACAATTAAATTTTTATTTTTCATATTTAATTATACAACAACTCTATAATAAAAAGTTATTTTACCTCCTTCTTTTCTTTCTATCTTAATAATGTCTCCTTCCTGACAATTTTCTGGAAGTGCAGAATCATTTGATAAAATTTTTGGCAATTGAGCTCTCGAGATATTAAATTCATTCAAAAGTTTTTCAGATTCTTTTTCACTTAGTTTAGAATGCTTTGGTTGTAAAATGTGCATTTTTAAAAGTTTTGTTTTGTCAGAGAAATTTATACAGTTTTAACTAACCTCTATTAACAACTCTCCAATAATAAAAATTATCTTTTAATCATTTATAAAAGTTTCGGTTAGGAGGGTTTTGCACAAAATCTAAATGAATTTTTTCACAGGAAGTTTTTTTGATATACCGTTGAAATCTATCTCAATTACAAGCTCAAAAATTTCATAAATTAAAAAAACAATTTTACGAATTAAAATTTTGCATAGAATTTAATTCTCTTAATTAATAAAAATCGTCTTAAAAAATCAGCCTAAAATAAAAAAAAGGGAGAAAGAACCGAAATTCTAACTCCCGCGCTCAACCGAAGTCAAGCAATTATAATGGGTTCTTTTTCTTTTTAAATCTTTCTATATTTAATTTAATTATAAAAATCTGTTTTTATTATAATGAGAAACAATATCCCCCTCAGATAAAGCATAATCATAAACACTTACCTCATCAATTTCACCTTTAAAAAACCAGCTGTTTACAGTTCCTCTTCCACCAATAGCAGTTTTATATTTTCCATCATAAAGAGTTTTTCCAGAATGAGCATAACTTTTACCAACAACAACTCCATTATGATATAACTTAACAACATTGCCATCAAAAGTTATAGCGACATGTTGC
>CAZRJS010000005.1:0-39119 GCA_964600565.1 Candidatus Woesearchaeota archaeon
TCACTTTATATTTGATTAACAAGCATACTTTATACGTCCCGAGCTGGACTCGAACCAGCGACACCATGGTTAACAGCCATGCGCTCTAACCAACTGAGCTACCGGGACTTAATAGAAAACAGAGATTTCTCTATTTAAAACTTATCATATTACTATTTCAATCCCAAGTCTAAAACAGGCTTTATTTGATTTTTCTCAAGATGTGCATAAACATTTGTCTGCTTTGTACCATGAACCAGGGATATTATTGCCTCCTGAGCATTTTTTATCAACTCTGCATAACCAATTATCCCAACTAAATGCCCATTTATTTCCAAATCACATTTAGTTAAGTTGCTTATAGTTTGCTTTGTCTTACCCTGCTTACCAATTATTCTTCCTCTAATTAAATTAATATCTTTTCTAGTTGTATGATCCTTAATATTTATTATTTCAAATAATTTTTCCTCATTTTTTATTGACAAAGCATCTTCAATTAAAAAACCAAAATTTATTGCATCAATAACTTTTTCAGCTATATATTCCTCTTCAGGTTCTCCAGAGATATAAACTTCTTTTCCACGATTAGAAATTTTTACATTTAATTCTTTTTCAAGTCTTAATTTTGATTTTAAAACTCTTGGGAGTTTATCTGAAATTATTTTCTTCATAACAAAAAGAATACATAATAGTTTTTAAATAAAACTATTTTACTCTTAATATGAAACTTTTTATGCTAAGACATGCTCATTCTATGGGTAATGAAAAACATATTCTTGATTCAAGCAGTTCTAAATTTGACTTTGGATTATCTAAAAAAGGAAAAATACAGGCGGAAAATTTAATTTTAAAATTGAATAAGTACAACTTTGATATTTTTATTATAAGCCCATTAAAAAGAACAATAGAAACAATAAAACCTTTTTTAAAAACACTGCATAATCCCCAAATAATAACCAATCAATTAACCCTGGAAAGAAATGCAGGAGAATTTATTGGAAAACCAGTAACTTCAATAAAAGAATTTTATGAAAAAAATAATATCAAAAATAAAGTTTCATTTAAACCTCAAAAGGGAGAATCAATTTTAGAAGTTTATGAAAAAGCGAAAAAATTTCTTGAATTTTTAAAGAAAAATTTTGTAAATAAAAATATTTTAATTTGCGGGCATAAAAATTTTCTTATGTGTTTTGAAATTCTCCTAAGAAATAAAAATATCCAAGATTACTACTTGTTCAAACCCTTAGAAAATTCTGAAATCAAAGAATTTGAAATTAATTAAAAAGTAAATAAACTAATCTTTTCATTATCACAAACTCCTAATAATTTTTATATTAAAACTCAACTTTTTCTTTTTTAATATAACCTTTTTTCTTTAACAAGAAAATTTGGCTTGGAGTATATTTAAATAAAATATCTCCTTTATTATTATCTAACTCCCATGGTTCAATAATAACAATATCTTCAACTCTTAACCATAATCTTCTTCTTAATCTTCCTGGAACCCTACAAATTCTTGATTTTCCATCAAAACAACTAACAGAACTTTTATTTCCTCCAAGGCGTTGTTCTATAACCCCAATAAGCTCATTTTTTCTAGGAAGTCTGACTCTTATCTTAATTTGTTCTTGTTCATTATCTTTAGGATTATTTTTATCTGGAATTTTTTCTGTTCTATCTTCAAATTCTTCATTTTCTCCAACCATAAATTAAATGGGTAAAATGCATTTATAAGGGTTGAGGTAAAAAATTATAATGAAAAAGAACTTAATAAAAAGAGAAAAAAATAATTAAAAAAAAATAAAATAAGAAGAAAATTAAAAGAAATAAAAACTAAATTAATTAAAAAATAAATATTTTTAATTTACCTAAATAAAATAAGATAAAATGAGGTGTTTAATATATCCGAGAAAAAAGTTAAAGAGATTGCTGAAAAATTGTGATTATATCCTCAAAAAGCATTATTCTGCTAAATTGATTTTATTGACTATAAAAAATAGGGAATCCCTTTAAAATAAATAATCATATTTTCTGAACTTTTATTTAGAGGGAAAAATCCTTTTAAGAAAATATTAAACTCATAACAAAACCATCGCAAAGGGAATATTTTTGATTTTTTTAACCCCCTCCTCTGTTACTAAACCGGATTGAATAGCACAATTTATAGATTTTTCTCCAATAAAATTAAAAGTTGCATCTTCTTTGGAAAAATTCTGGAGTATTCCCAAAAGCTCCTGCTTTGAAACTTTTTCTCCATTAAAAAAATTTTCCTTAACCTCTAATTGGAAAATGTCCTCTTCAAATTTCTTTCCAAGTAAATAAGAATCACATACTGCAATAATCTCTCTATAAGATTTATGAACTTTTACTAACATAATAAAAAAATAAAAAAATTTAAAATAGGATATTAAAATCCTTTTTTAGCTTCTCCTGACTCTATAGCTTTTTGTGCATTCTCTTTTGACATCATTACTGCCATTGAAGTTCCACAAACAGAACATTTTCCTTTTGCCATAAAACCCCCTCTAACTGTTTGACTAATAACTGACTCATTCATATCTCTTCCTTTTTGTTTGCATTTAACACAATATCCTTTAACCATTTTTTATTATCCTCCTTCTAACTTTATTTAAAATAATGTTATAAGTATTTTTAAAGATTTACATAAGGAATTTTAAGAGTAAAATTCTGAAATTGAAGAACATTCATAAATTTCATTAGTTGAATCTGAAATTTTACAATTTTCTCCATTAATAAAAGGGCTTATACTAACATAATCAGGAGAATTAGAAAACCCTATCACTAACAAATCAACAGAATAAACTTTTCCAGATTCTCTTTCAGGTAATTTAACTGGATTTAGATAATTACCAGATAAATATCTTAATCCATTTATTGCAATCAGATCATTAGTTAACTCAAAACTTTTTGTTTCTCCAACAGAATCTATTAAAATTATCACCTTGTCTATATCTACATCTCCTATATTTAATGAAAAATAAAACTCATTACTCGTTGAGTTATAACAAGTATATGAATTACTTAATGTTATCTTATCTTTGTTTTGAAAACAAGAACTTGCTTTTTCTGTTTCTTTGATTAAAATATCTTTTAAAAAAAACAATACAACTGCAACAGCCATAATCACAAATAATACTAAAAACAAAGTTGCTACAATATTTGAAATGGCTCTTTTTTGCATATTAATTTATCTTTCCTCTGATAGGATATTTTGCACCACAAGCAAGACAATTAATAAAAGAAATCCTTTTTTGAGGATCTTTAATTATTTCTGTATCAGGTTTTCCACATTCTTTGCATAAAATAAAACTCTTAGCATATTGTTCTATTTTTTGGTTTATCTTCAAACTTGGAATCCTAATATTTAAAATAAGCTTATCTCCTTCTTTATACCCTGAAGTTGCAAGTTCTCTAAAAAGAAATTTCTGAAAATGCTCTGGAGCTCTTCTTATATAAGAAACAATTTGGGGGAAATTAGTCAATATTGTTTTTTTACCCTGGAAATAACCTTTAATTTTTGGAATTTCAAACCGATTGTTAGTTTTATCTACTTTCTTAATATTTTTATATGCTTCTTCTAACATCTTTTCATAATTTTCCATATTTTAAATTCGAAATAAAAGTTTATAAAGTTTTTATATTGAATCTATTATGGAAATAAAGAACATAATCCTAGGAATTGCTATTTTAATACTAACTATGTTTGTAACTATTTATGGAATAAAAGTTATTCTTCCTAATATTGAACGTTCAGATTTTTGCGGTAAAATGGTGTATGTTCAAAATACAGAAGGAGATTGTTTAGATGTAGGAGGGGTTTGGGTAGAAAAAGATGAAAATATAGAATATGAAAAAATTCAAGTTCCTAGTAAAGAAAATTGCAAAGAGCCTCTAGGATGTTATGAAGATTATGATTCTGCTAGAGAAAAAAGAGCAAAAAAAGTATTTTATATTATGCTTCCTTTAGGAATTTTAATTTTAGTTATTGGAGGATTTTTATTTTATCTAGATGCTGTTGGAGCTGGATTAATGGGTGGAGGAGTTGGAACAATTGTTTATGGGGCAGGAAGCTATTGGCAATACGGAGGTAATCTTTTCAGATTTATTCTCTCTTTATTAGGATTAATAGCAGTCATATTTCTAACTTATTGGTTTAATAGAAAATTTCATAAAGAATAATTATTTTTTATTTCAATCTTAAAGTTTCAAGATTTCTTGGAACATTTGTTTCTATTCTATTTATCTTATATAATGCAGAAGATAAATCAAGACATTTTGAAACCTCTCCGTGATTAAGAATTATTCTTTTTGGTTTAGGTTTCATATTATTAAAAAAGGATAAAATTTCATTTCTTCCTGAATGAGCACTGAAACCTTCAATTGTGTTAACCTCTAAATTTATTTTAACATTCTCTTCTTTTCCATCAACAATCATTTTTGTCTCTTCAAGGCCATCTTGAATTTGTCTACCTAAAGAGCCAACTCCTTGATAACAAACAAAAATAACTGAATTCTTTTCATTATCTGCAAACTCTCTTAAATATTCAACTGATGCTCCTCCAACAAGCATACCACTTGTTGCCAGAACTAAACAAGGACCTCCTTCAATTACTTTTTTTCTTTCTTGAGAGGAACCTACCCTTGAAAAAATTTCTTGTGTAAAAGGATTTTTATCCTGGAAAATCTCTACTCTAACTTTGCTACTTAAAAAATCTGGATATGCTGTATGGATAGCATTAATATCCCAAATCATTCCATCAATATAAATGGGAATTTTGGGGAGCTTTCCATTTTTTATTGCATCTTGAATAACAAGCATTGTTTCCTGAGCACGACCAAGACCTAATTCAGGCACAAGAATTTTTCCTCCTCTATTAATTGTTTTTTTAATCAATTCAATTAATTGTTCCTCTGATTGAGCTCTTGGAGGGAGAATATCTCTCTTTGAACCATAAGTTGCTTCTGTTATTACTGTTTCAACCCTTGGAAAATTAGCATTGGCAGGATCCAAAAGCCTTGATTTTCCATACTTATAATCTCCAGTATAAACAAGATTATGACAACCATTACCAATATTTAGATGTGTTATTGCTGAACCAAGAGCATGTCCAGCATTATAAAACGTTAATCTTATATCAGAGGTTACATCAGTTACCTCATTATAATTTAAACAAATACTATGTTTTACCATTTCTTTTATATCTGAAGAATTAAACAAGGGCTGTGCAGCTTGTTTATATGCAACTCCTATAAAATCAAGAGATAAAAGCGCAGCAATATCCCTTGTAGGAGTTGTCATATATACTGGACCTTTATAACCCATTTTATATAAATAAGGCAATAAACCAACATGATCTAGATGAGCATGACTTATTATAACTGCATCTAATTGACTAATGTCAAATTCAGGAATATTAAAATAAGGGAATTTATCTTTTCCTTGAGATGCAACATCAACTCCGCAATCCAAAAGAACCTTTGAATCAGGGGTTTGCAGTAAAATTCCACTTCTACCAACCTGCCTTGCTCCACCTAAAAAAGTTACTCTTATCCAATTATCTCTTTTTTCATCATTAAAATCCTTATAAATTTTCTCCCCTACTGAATTAAGAAATTTTCTTCTGTAATTATTATTTGCATAAAGAACTTCTCTTACATTCTCGGTTATTTTGCTTTTTATTGAAGGAGACCTTTGAATCTGTGGTGTCCAAATAGTTGATTTTCTTATTTCTTCAAGAATAAATCCTTGTTTTCCTATAACTAACCCTGGTTTTTTAGCTTCAATAACAACAATACTTCTTTGTTTATCAAAGATAATATTTGTTACTTCTGCATCTTTTGGAACAATTTTATTAATTTTATCAGTTGTTTCCTCTTCAGATAAAAGGATTTTTTTATCTGCTCTTAATTCAATTCTTTTCTTAATCTGATTTACAATTTCCCTAATCTTTTTTTCACCATCTTTAAAGAAGTTTTCATTATCTGTATAAAGAACAATATTTGCTCCTTCAAAATTCGCTTCAGTAATACTCTCCCTTAATTGTTCAGTTATTTTTTTTAGAATATTCATTTTAAAATTCTCTTTTTATTTTTTAAATTTTATTGGTCTTTATACTCTGAGGAAATCTCTTGTGAAACAACCTTTTTTATTCCCTCTTTTGTTATTGTGAAAATATCAATTCCATAACCTGAACCAATATCCCTTTGTGTTGATGATTTCAAAGCTTCTTTTGCTAATTCAATTCCTTCTTTTATAGTTATATCTTTTTTATACTGTCTTTCAAAAAGCCCTAAAACATAAGGCATACCACTTCCATAATTTGCATCATACTCTCTTACCTCTGAAATTCCTCCAGCAGGATCAATAGAAAAAAGTTCTGAAGAACCATCTTCATTTACTCCCCCAATTAAACTTCCCACCATAAATTGTAACATTGTTGGCTGTCTTATAGATTGGTAGATTATTGTCGCAGATAAATTTGCAGCTTGTTTAACTGTTGGCCTTGATTTTGACCTTAATTCTTTTAATTTTAATTCTGCTGCAACTAACTTAATAGATTTTTGAATATCTGCCACCATACCTGTTCCAGCAAAAAGAATATAATTATTTACTTCTTTTATTTTTTTAGAATCTTTACTCATCACTATTGTTCCTGCAGTGGATTGCCTATCTGCAGCCATTATAATTCCATCTTTGCAAACTATTCCAAGAATAGTTGTTCCTGTTTTCAGAATTGAATTTTTTAAATCATTATCCATTTTAATAGAATAAATCTAGAATTTCTAGTTTAGATTATTGAGAATAAAGCATATTTAAAGTTTTTGGTAAGAATGACTTTAGTGAAATCATTGATAAAACTTCTTATTTTAAGTTTAGGTTTATTTGCCTTCTGCACAGGTAAATACATTAAGACTATTATTTAAGAATCCGAACTTACTATCAATATACAAGCGAGCTCCATTAGTAGTGCTAGTATCAAAACAAAAATTACAATCTTTTCCTGGAGTTAAAAAGAAAAAAGTTTCCCCTGGTTCAAACTCTTGTATATGAGCTTTTTGAGTTGGAAATCCCTGAGAATTCAAAGAAGATAGTTCAGCATAACAACTCTCATTTAAAGAATCCTCTAAAGGTTCTCTATTAGTTATAAATTTTCCTTTTTCATCTAATCCCACAACTGTCTCTAAATCCAATCCTTTAAATCCTGAACCTTTTACAAATTTTCCATTTAACCAAACCCAACAATCATGATTTAACATATTAACATAGTCCTTTAAATTCTCTCTTTTAATTAAATCTCCAGAAGCATAATATAAAACAGATTCTTCTTTTAAAGCATCATTAACATTTTTATAATGAGGCATAAAAATTCCAGGAGTTGGAACAGTTAAACCATCTTTTAGAACTTTTTTAATTGTACCCTCTTGATTATTCCCCCCATAATTTTGTTTTATAGAAATAGCTCTTGTTGCTTTATTCCCTTCTTGAACCAAGATATAATCTGTAGGAATTATTGAAGTGGCAGTTTCGAGAAAACCCACCTTTTTTGGGAATGTATAAAGTTCTCCATTTTTTTCTACAAAAACTTCGTTTGAGGTTTTTCTAATTTTTCTCTCAATTATATTAATTGCCATTATTTTTTCACAATTCACCCCCTCTTTTAAAGATTATGTAAGTGTTAGGAATTTATAATTAATATCTTTCTATATAATTAATTGAAGTTTAATCAGAATAATCCCCAGAAAATTCAACCTTACTTATTCCTGCATCTTTTCTGAATTTTATAACATTTTCAACAAAACCTTCTATTTTTGGACCATGGCTAACAATAATAAGTTGCTTTACATCAAGCTGCTGTAAAACATCACGCATTTTGTCTAATTGAGATTCACTGAAACCATCTGTAGGTTCATCTAAAATAACTAAATTTTGTGTTTTTATCTCACTTAAGACAGAATTAATCACTTGATTTAAAGCTAAACGATAGGCAAGAGCAACAGCTGTTCTCTCCCCGCCTGAAAGATAAGCATAATCAATTTCATAATCTTCTTGCTCAATAACAGGGGTAAAATCATCTTGTAAAAAAGTATTAAAAGAATCTGAAACAAGCATACAAAACCATTCATTAAAAAATTTAGAAAACTCAGATTTTAATTTAATCATAACATTTTTTTCTATAAAATAAATAAGGGAAATAAATTTCTTTAAAAGCCAATTTTCTAATTCAGAAAGATAATTTATCTTAATTTCAATCTCTTGTGTTTTTTTTATTTTTTCATCAAGTTCCTTAATCTGCTTTATAAAAAATTCTATCTCTTTTTTTAATTCAGCAATTTTTATTTCGGAATTTTTCTCTTGCCCAGAAATTTCATTAAAATTATTTTTAGTTATTTTAAAGATATTATCAAATTTTGACATTTCCAAGATAGAACTTTTCAATTTTTCAATATGTTTATCAAGTAAATCTATATCTTTAGTAAATTCACTATTAATTTTTTTTATATCCTCAAGATATCTTTGTTTTTCATTAATCCCTTCCATTTTAATTTTTAAAATTTCTAATCCAGAAATTTCTTTTTCTTTAGAAAAAATAGATGAATTAATTTCTGAAACTTGAGCTAAAATAGAATTTTTTTCTTTTGTTAATCTCTCTATTTTTTCAGAATTATCCTGAATATTTGAATCTAATTGTTTAATAACATTTAACTTATAAATTTGGTTTACATCCTGCAAACAAGTGGGGCAAACTTCTATATAAGTAATTTTTTCCTTTATTTTTTGATTATCTTTATTTTTTAAATCAAAAGCACTTATCTTAGAAGAAATTTCAAGAATTCTTTGATTATCCATTTCTTTTTCTTTTTTATAATTTCCAATTTCTTGATTTAATCTATCTATTTTTGAAAAATCAAATTTCAACTGCTCAAGTTCTTTAATCTGGGATTCTATCTGATTAATTCTCTTTAAATTATCTGAAAAAGAATCTTTTTTAGTTAAAATCATTATTTCTGTTTTTTCAATTTCTTGACTAAACTTATTTTTTTCCTCTATTTTTTTAGAAATTTCTGAAAGTTCTTCTTCAATCTTTTTCCTTTGTTCTCTTTTATCAAATAATTCTTTTTCAACAGAAATAAGTTCATATTTTTTTGAATCAAGTTCCTTTTCCTTTAATGATAAAAATTCTTTATCTATTTCAATATTAGATGTAAGAGCCTGTTTTATTCTTTTTTCTTCTCTTATTTTAGAAAGAACAACTGAGACATTTTCTATTATTGTTTTGTATTTATCAATTCCAAAGATATGCCTTAATGTATTAATCCTGGTTTCAGGATCTTGGAGAATTATCTGCTTCATTTCTTCCTGAGGAGTATATACTGTAAACTTATACAAAATATTTTGTTTTTTTGAAAATTCCATTGGATAATTTAATAACTCCAGAACTAAATTCTTCAATTCTGTGACAGAAATTTCTTTTTTCTCTCCATCTATTGAAATAGAGCAGAAACTTTGAGAGATTGTCTTTCCTTTCTTCAAAACTCTCTCAATAATTATATCTTTATCATTTATCTCAAATTCCAAAATAACCTTCCCTTCATTTTTACTATTCCTTAATAAAGAAGAGCCTCTCTGTCCAGGTTGTAATCCAAATAAAGCAAATTCTATTCCTAAAAGAACTGATGTTTTTCCTGAGCCTATATCTCCAGATAATAAAATAGAACCTTCTGGAAATTCTATTTCTTGAAATTCATAACTTCTTATATTTTCAAGGATTATTTTTTTCAATATCATTTTAAATTAATGAAATGTAAATTGAGATATATATAAAATTAGTTGTAGTAAAAATCTATATTACTTATAATTAAATTTTTTATTGTAAGTTTTATGGTTAATTATGTCGCGTACAAAAGATATTATTTCTATTTTTGTTTCTCCTTCTGTTAAGGTATATAACATCCTCCAGAAGTTTGGGAGCTCAACTCTAAATAAATTTGTCACATTATATTTTTCTTTATATTCTTTAGGAATTAATCTTTTTAAAATAGGGTTTCCATAATGAGGATTTATCTTAATCAGTTCTGACTTTTGTTTTATTGAATTCAAAATCATCCTCTCTGTTTTTGAATTACTAGATTCTTTACTTAAATATTCATAAACTTCTCTTGCTTCAGAGGAGAGAATTATTGTTACTTTCTTCATATTTGCAAACCTTTACTAATTGCTTTTTTTAAATTTGGATTTGTATTGTGAATCCAAGTTATTCCATTAAGTGAAGTAAAAATTTTATTACTCTGCTCTAAATACTGAAGAATAAGCATAAGGGTATTGTGATTAACTTGTCTAGGAAGATTTCTTTTAAGTTCTGCAATAGAAATAACACTTTCATTTGCCTCTTTCAAAATTTTTTCTATCATAATTACAGTATTAAGTGTTGGCCAATGAATTACTTTTCTTCCTTGTACTAAACTTGACATTTTAATAATTAATAGTTATTTACTTGTAAATATTAACGATAAGTTTGTATTTAAGGTTTTTGGTTTAAATTTTATAATTAATTTTTTTATTAAATCTAAAAATATTAATTACAAAGGAGTAACAAAAAGAAAGATTTATATAGCCATTATGTGTTTAAAAAAACATGAAACCAACATTAATAGAACAAATAGGAGTAAAAAATAAACCCCTGCCTATGCTTTTAGGAGAAGAAAGTTTCTTAGAAAGAAAAGATAAGCCTTTATTACAAGTTTTAACATATAGGGAAATTTTCAACCCAGAAAAATCAAGAGAAACTGCCTTGAATATTTTAGAAAATGAGTCTTTGAAAGAAAGAGGAATTGTTTATAAAGGACATCCATGGAAATTTGATGAATTTAATAATCCTGAAAAATTAAAAAAAAATCTTGATTATTCCCAAAAAGAATTTGATTTTCTTAGTGTTTCAGGGACTTACATTCCCTGGAAAGGACCTTGGGAGAAAGGCAGAATTGTAGATAATTTAGAAAAAAAATATTGGGCATATTATGGATATTTTGTTGGAGGAGCTTCTATATTATCCTTAGCATCAGGATCTCCTTTTTTAGGAGTTGGAAGTGCATCTTTATTAGTTTTTGCTTTGGTAGAAAAAAATAGAAGAAACAAAAAAGAGATAGTAAGAATTAAATTGAATAAATTAGAAAATGCAGCTGATTCTTATAATACTATCCAAGATAATTTAGAAAGAGCAGAAATTGAAGTTTATTCCCCAGATTCTGCAAAGAAAATTTTTGGAAAAGTTAAAGAGATTCGAAAAAGAAAAAATAATCCATATGAATTAAAAAGTATTAATTTAAAAAAAGTGAATAAAGATTTGATAAATTCATACGATAATTTCTTAAGAGCAAATCCTTAATTTAATAATAATTTATAGAGAGTTGGAATTGATTTTTCAGGATTTTCTATCTATTTTATTAATTTCAAAGGAGTAACAAAAGAAAGATTTATATAGCTATTATATGTTTAGAAAAACATGAAACCAACATTAATAGTACAAATAGGAGAGAAAAATAACCCTATACCCATGCTTTTAGGTGAAGAGAGTTTATTAGAAAAGAAAAACAATCCTTTGTTACAAGTTTTAACATATACAGAAGGATTAAAACCAGAAGAAGCAAGAGAAACTGCTTTGAATATTTTAGAAAATGAGCCTTTGAAAGAAAGAGGAATTTTCTATAAAGAACTTAAATGGGAGCAAGAATTCTTGAATAATTCTCGTAAATTGCAAGAAAGTGCTAAGGTTATTCCAAGAGAATTAGATTCTTATAGTTCTATTTCAAAAATTTATCTTCCTTGGAAGAAAGGGGAGATTCGGTTTGATTTAGCTAAAAAAGCAGGGGCATTATACGGAGAAGTTATAGGGATGTATGGTTTGACTTTAGCATCAATAGGTTTTCCTTTTTTAGGACTTGGAGTTGGAAGTGCATCTTTATTAGTTTTTGCTTTGGTAGAAAAAGATAGAAGAAACAAAAAAGAGATAGCAAGAACTAATTTGAATAAATTAGAAAATGTAGTTGATTCTTACAAAAACCTTGAAGATAATTTAAAGAGAGCAGAAATTAAAATTTATTCTCCAAAACCAGCTAAAGAAATTTTTGAAAAAGTTAAAGAGATTCGAAAAAGAAAAAATAATCCATATGAATTAAAAAGTATTAATTTAAAAAAAGTGAATAAAGATTTGATAGATTTATACGATAATTTCTTAAGAGCAAATCCTTAATTTAATAATAATCTATAGAGAGTTGGAATAGATTTTTCATGATTTTCTATAATAGTTAATCCCTTTCCTTTAAAATAAGTTGGTCTTTCGACCACATTTTTTCTAGGTCGATAATGATCTATTTTATCTAAATTTGCTGCAGTAAATTTTTCCACATTAAAACCTAAATTTCTAGTTATTGAAAATGATTTAAGAAAAACCTCAGGCATTATTACAGCAGAACCTAAATTAACCACAACTCCTTGTTTTAATTTTGAAATAGAATCTGTTAAAATCTTAAAATCATTATATGAAGAACTCCCTAATGCTCCTGCATCACATTCAGGATGTTCATAAATTATCTCAGCCCCAATTGCAGTGTGAACTGTGAGAGGAATATTTAACTTATATGAATGATAAAATAAACTAAATTCTTTATACTTCAAATTCATATCAGATATTAATTTGCCAATAGAATATCCTAATCCAAGATTCTTTTTAGAAGCTTTTTTTGCAGCTAAGTTCAAATAATGCCCTGTTTCTTCAGCCATTCCAAAACTTCCATCTTTAAGATTTTCTAAAACATCTTCTGAAGTTGCACCAATATAAGCTATCTCAAAATCATGAATTGGAACTGCTCCATTTACTGCAATATGAGTAATAATATCTCTCTTCATTAAATCAATAATAAATAAAGATAAACCTAATTTAATTGCATGTGCACCCATCATAAAAATAAATTGCTTGTTATTTTTTCTTGCTTGAGTTATTTTTTCTGAAAGTTCAATCAAGTTTTTGTTATTAGATAAAATTATAGGGTCTGATAAAGAAATTATATTCTCTAAATTAAATTTATTTTTTCTCTTGCTTAAAGAGATAGTTTTTATTTTATTAAAATCCATTTTAAAACTTCAAAATTTTTTTTGCATCATCTAGTAAACGAGTATTAAAATTTTCAGTTGTTTCACCTTCTTGTTTTTCAATTGAAAAAGAACTCATTAATTGATATACCAGATTGTTAAATTCAGAAGGATTTTCTTTAGAATAAAATTTTATTGCTTCTTCTTCAATATTTTCTGTTTTTTCTTCTTCTATCTTTACTTCTAATTCATCTTCTTTTGTTTTTAAATTATGAATATTTTTTAACAAAAAATAAGCTCCTTTTTGCTTTACAAATTCTTCTATTTGCGAAAATCTAATATCTGAATTTTTACTATTTTCAAGCTCTCCTCTTAATCTTATCAAAACAACTTTATCTTTAATATCATACTTTCCAATTTCAGAAATTATGTAATCTGTGGCAACTAAAGCATTTTTTATTTCAAATTCAAAACTTTTAACAGATTTTACTTTTATCTCTACTCTTTCAAGTAATTTTTCTTTATTAGTATCAACTATATAAAAACCTCCAAAATTAATATCTTCTAGTTCCTGAAAATTATTTGGAAAAACTGGTCCTGGATAAACAAAATTTTCATATCGAAAATCAATATGTAAATGCCCCATTGCATAATAATCTGCCTTTGGAAGCTTTTCTTCCTCAATTGCATCAATAGGTAAAGAGCCTTTTGCTTTATCAAGAGTTGTGTGCAACATAAGTATCCTAAACATTCCAGGAGAATCATTAATTTTTATTCTTCTTAAATCATTTATTTCTAACCCGGATTTTTTTCCAGGATACCCATAGATTGCAACCCCTTTATAGATCGTTGGGTGAAGAACTATTTGATTATTTCTTTCTTCAGAAGTTGCTTCTTCAGGGTCAAAAGAGGTTACATTTTTACAAAAACCTGCTTTTTCTAAAACATCAAGAAAAGTTTTTCCAGAAACAGAATAATCATGTGAACCTGCAATTATAAAACATTTTAATCCAACTTCATTTAATCTTTTAAATTCTGCAAAAGTTTTTTTCAGTATCTCAATTGAAGGAAATGCAGAATCAAATAAATCTCCTGCTATTAAAACAAAATCAAGTTTGGATTTTAAACATATATCTACTGCCCTCTTAAAAGATTCTGAATTTAAATCCTGCATGGGTTGTTGCTTCCACCCTCCAAGATGAACATCAGCCATATGTGCAAAGCGAACCATAAAATTTGCAAAGATTTTGAATATATAAAATTTATTGTTATAAATAAGGGGTTTGAATAATTCTTTTTATAAAATATCAAAAAATTTGGTAAATTATTTTCCAGTTAATTCCCAAACATAAATTTCCTCAAAAAATAATTTCTTTTTAGCTAATAAAATTTTTTTATAATTTAACCATTTAATTCCTTTTGTTAAAGAGCTTGTAATTAAAAATATCTTCCCTTTATCAGTTAAATGAAATTTTGCTTGTTTCAAAAATTTATTAACTATTTCGGAGCCTTTTTTCCCCCCGGTTGTGGCAAGTCTCGAATCTCTTGGCTCTCTTTTATCTTCTGGAAGATAAGGGGGATTAAAAATAATTAAATCAAACTTAGATTTTATATTTTCAAATAAATTTGATTTCATACAATTAAAACCTAATTTTCTGCAGTAATCAACAGCATTTAAATTTATATCACATGCAAAAATATTTTGTTTTTTTATTCCTGCATTAAAAGCTGTTTGTAAATTAATTCCCCCTCCACAACCCATCTCTAAAAATTTCAAATCAGAAACTCTTAATTTTTTAGTGAGTTGTTTTTTCAAAATTTCTGAAAAAAAATAAGAATCTTCAGAAAAAGGATAAACTTCACACATTTTAAAAATTTTAGAAAGGTTAAGAAATAAAATCAATAATTTTATCTTTAAAAAAACAAACAACTATTGAAACACCTAATAAAAAAATCACTACATATAGAAGAATCATTAATAATCCATTTTTGCATTTTACAGGTTTTTCAGAATAATCTGAAACTTTTGGTGTATTATTTACTGGTCTTTTCTCAATTTTTTGAGGTTGCTCTTCAAATTCTTGTTTTTTTTCAGTTTTACTATCTTCTAAAAATTTCTCTTCTACTTTCTTTTTTTCAATTTTTTGGATTACTGGTAATTGATTTTTCTTCTGAATTTGATCAATTTTTGGAATTGTTGGTTTCTGCAGTTGCCCTTGTTTATCCTCAGAAAAATTTATTTTTTCCCCATTAAAATCCCCTTGATAAAGTTCTAATGCAGATGCTTCAATTTCTTCTTTTACATATCCTGCATTATAAAAAGACATCATTGCATCTTTTAGAGTTTCTCCTTTTGACAATGCAGCTCTTAATCCGACAAGAATTTCTTTATTCACCATATAACTTTAATTAATTAAAGTTTAAAAACTTATAGTTTAATCTCATGATTATCTTGCATAAGATGAACTTCTTTTCCAACCCTATAACCCATTTCTTTTGCAAGCTCTAACATTGGAATTAATTGTTGTGTAGAACCATGAGAAGGAATTATATTTTCTGGATTCACAATTAAAATTAAATCTCTTAAATCTTCTCTTCCCCCATGACCAGAAACATGAACATTATCAAAAATCCTAACACCAGATTTTTTAAGCTTTTTATCCATATTCTCCTTATTTGCGATATTTATCGGAGCAGGAATTGTTTTTGAAGAAAAAATTATATTATCATTTGATTTAAATTCAAAAGGAAGTTTTCCTCTCGCAAGCCTGTCCATTATACTTCCTGGTTCCCCTTGATGTCCTGTACAAATAACTAAAGAACTTTCTTTATTATTGCTAACTTTTTTAAGGATTGAATCTACCTGTCTTTTATAGGTTCCAATCTGGATATCTTTTTTAAAAGGACATAAACCAACTTCTTGAGCAGAAGAAAGATATTTTCCCATACTCCTTCCAATAACATAAACTTTCCTGTTAAGTTTTTTTGCAAAATCAACAATACTTTTTATCCTTGCTATATGTGAAGAAAAAGTTGAAACAAAAATTGCTGATTTTTCATTTTTTATTGTTAACATAACCTCTTCAAGAAGAGCTCTTGCAACTTTTTCACTAGGAGTTTTTCTATTTTCTCCTGAATATAAAGAATCTGCAATTAAAACTTTTACACCTTTTTTAGAAAGTTCTTTTAATTTTTCATAATTAGGTGGAAGCCCTAAAATAGGGGAATTATCAAGCTTAAAATCATTTGCATAAAGAATAATTCCTTCAGGAGCATGAATAGCAATCATTGCTGTTTGAAGAGTTGAATGGGTTATATTAATAAATTCTACTTTATAATCTCTTTTTTTCCCCTTTACCATAAAAGAAGAGTTTGGATTTACTACTTGAATTTTATTTCCAAAAACTAGCTTATCATCTTTCATTATTCTTTTTAAAACAGAAATTGTGAAAGGAGTTCCTACAACTGGAGCATTATATCTATAAGCTATATAAGGAACTGCGCCAACATGATCTAAATGAGCATGCCCAATTAAAATTGCACGGATTTTTTTTCTTAATCCAAGCCTATCAAGAATAAGATCATCGGGAATAGCACCAATTCTTCTTAATTTTTTTTCAGAAAGAGGTTGTTGTACTGTCTCTTCTTCTTGTAATTCGACTACTGCAGGAAGAAAAAGGCCTGCATCAAGCATAATAGCATCATCTCCCAAATCTATCACAGTCATATTTTTTCCTACTTCATTATATCCCCCAACTGTATAAATCTTCATATTAAATAAAAAAAACATAGTTTAAAAATGTTTTAGAATTATATTCAAATTCTAATATGAATATGCTTTAGTGAAACAATTAATAATATATTTATTTCAGAAAAAATTATTTACTGAATAAAATAAAAGTAATTAATAAAAAATTAACTATTAATAAAACTCCTAAGATGGAAATTGAATTAAACTTATTTTTTGTATTTTGGGTATATAGAAAAAGATTATTAAAATAAAGGCAATTAATAAAAAATTATATTGCATCTAAATTCTAAATCTTAAAATAGCCCCCATTCCTGAAAGATTATAAAATTGCTCTCCTTCTGTTGTCTCTCTTGAAACTATTTCTATCTTGGCAGAGATTTCTTCTGCAAGTTTTTTTAATTCCTTAAATAAAATTTTTTTATATCCTTTTGTAAAAATTAGGGTTTCTATAGCACCATATTGCAAAGCTTTTCTTATTTCAGATTCTTTATAAACTACAAGTTCAGAAGTTTCTCCAAGAATTCTGAAAAATTTCTCAAGTAATTTTTTTTCATAAATTATTTCTTGATTAGCAAGTAATTCTTGTGATCTCTGAACTAATTCATTTAATCCTGTTTCAGATGAATCTCCAATATCTACTCTTCCAATTACTTTTTCTTTAAGTTTTGTTTTTAAATAATCTCCATCAAGAAATTCATCTTTTGTAGGAACAGGCCCACCAACAATTATACCTCCTAATTTAGGCATTTCAAAAAAACTTTTTTTCATCTCTTCTGCAATTCTTTTATAAAATTCCTTTGTTAGGTTTTCTGTTATTCTATGAAATCTCTGAGAGGAATTATGAACAATTAACCCATTAGCTATAAAATTATGATTTTTAGTTTCAATATCAACAGTACAATTAAACCCAATATTTTCAATTTTATTTATTTTTACTGCTATTAAATTTGAATTATAAAACATCTCAAGTCTTCTCTTTAAATCAATATCCAAAATTTTATCCAAAATTTTATTCTTAAAAACTTCTTTGCTCATTTGCCTTTTATTACAAAAGAAATAACCGCAATGAAAACCTCTCGTATTTAATCCAGAATTTCTAATTATTTTTGCAACTTCAGACCCATTTACTGCTAATTGCCTAACCTTATTCCTGTTACTTCTACTTTTAATTAGTTTCTTAACTTTATCTTGTTTTTCTGACGAGGAAAATTTGATTGTATTACAAAATTTTTTTAAAGATTCTAAGTCATCAATTGCTAAGGTATACCTTAAATTATTGGAATAAGGATTTCTTTTATTATCATATTCACTAACTGAAGAAATAACCCCTAACCTCAATAATGCAAATTGAAATTGTTTTGCTAAAGTTTTATTGTTAATTCCAAATGCAATTTTGCCTTTAGAAACATATCCTTCTGCATCAAAAAATCCTGAAACAAATCCAGAAAGAGATTTATCAGAAGATTTTAAAATAATTTGTGGAATTTTTCCTTCCAAAGTTTTATTTTTGTCTGGAAAGATTTGTTTAAATAATTGACTAATTATTCTACTATACACTCTCAATTGCCAATAATTTTTAGATTTTCTAAACCTTAAATCAGAATGAATTTCAAAAATTTCCTTAATTAAATTTTTATAATAATTTGCAAACTCCTCTCGTTGTTCAAAAAAGGTTATTCTATCCTCTTCATAACTTCCATCTCCAAGATAATAACCTAAAATTTTTGCTAATTTTTGATTAATTTTTTTTGGAATTTCAACTTTTTTAATATTAAAAAATTGTTTAATTTTTGGATAAAAATCTATTTTTTGATCTTTTAAATCAAGATTAATTTTCTCTGGAAAAATTAAATAATCTCCTTCTTTAATCTCACAAAGAGGTTTCTCAACTATTCCTTTATCACATCTAACAAAAAAAGTGTGCTCTTTTGAAGCATTAATCTCAAATCTAGGGTAAGCAGTGATTATCTTAAATAATTCTTTTTTATCTTCCCATTTTACAACAAGCGGAGTTTCTTCTATTTTCTCTTTATTAAAATTTTCAGAAATTATTATTAAAGGATTATGGGAATCTTTAATCTCAATAATCTCACCATTATTTTTCATGATTAATGTTTCAGGACTTAAGCATTGCCCTCCAGCCCTTATTTTACTTGGAATTCCAGAAGTCATTTTATGAAGCATCTCTATTCTTTTTCCTTCAAGCATCCCAATAGTGGCTTCTTTTCTATCCATGACTAACAATCCAAAAACTTCAGAAACTTCTAACATAAATTCTAATGCTTCAAGAACAAATTCTTTATCACATCTATAAAGACGAGCTTTAAGAGGTATTGGGGGTTCAATCAACCATAATTGCAAATCACTCTGACCTTCTACTTTTGAAACATTACCAGAAAAAACCGCTAGTCCATTTTTAGGAGTTTTTTTAAGACCTTTAAGTTCACGAACAATTTTTTCAAGAGCCTCAATAACATTTTTTCTATTTGAAGCAGATTTTATATTTTTAGCTGTTGCTTTTTCTGCCTCTAATTGTCTCTGAACTGTATTAATATCATAATTCTCAGGAACATAAACTGTAATCAATTCCGTATGTCTTCCTTTGTAATTTTTCAACTCTTCAACAACTTCTTCAAGCTCTTGTTTTGTTAATATAGTCATATTAAAGAAAAAAGAATAGAGTTTTTAAAAGTGGTGAATCAAAGCTTGGGTAAACAATATTAAGAAAATATTTATTCCATAAAAAAATTAATTATTATAAAACTTCCAGAGGGAAAATTGGATTAAATTAATTTTCTAAATCTGGATATATAAAAAGAAAAACATTAAAAAACAGGTTTTTAGAAAAAAATCATTAAAATAAAAAGAATTCACCAAAGCAGGGATTAGTAATCATCTGGGGGATTTAAGCAAAATAAAGATTCTATATTAGAATAATCCAATAAATTGCTTTTTTTATTTGAATGCATTTCATATTGTTGCTTATCTATATATTTAGCTCTTCCTAAAAAAGGCTCTTTAAATTTAGAATCTATAGCAACTATTAGTTCTCCTTCAAGAGATTTTATAGTCTCTGGAAGGATTCCCTTAAATCCTATAGGAAGAAATCCAAAAATAAGTCTTTTGATTAATAAATCTCTTTCTTTTCCTTCCATATTTAATTATTAAAGTTTAATTTAAATAAATTTATATCCTGGAAAATAAATATTCTATAAAGAAAGAATAATTAAATAGCTGTAAATTATTAGGTCAATGACAAACAAAAGACCAACAAAATTAAGTTACATAGAAAAAACTACTGGTTTTTCTGTATCTCATGTTTTAGAAGAGCTCCCAACTTATGAATCTTTTTGCAAAACTGTTTCAAAAGATAAAAGAATTTTAGTAAATGAATCTTGCTCTACAGATGAAAAATGGTTTCCGGGGATTGTCAATATACATCAAAGAAAAATTGGAATTGCTAAAAATAATATATATGCTTTTCTAGATGGAAACTCTATCTGTGCTTCTGAATTTTATGATTGGGCTTTCCAAGCTGAAGATAAATCCAATAATTCAATGATAACTGGCCTCTATAAACAATATAGACCGATGTTTGCATTTGAAGGCAATTATTCAGTTCTTAGTAAAGCGCCGTTTGTAATATTTGCATTTGGTATAAATATTAATCACGAAAAATTGGAAAGAACAATGAACCAATTTTTTGACAGCACAAAATTAAACCCAAAAAAATTATCAGAAAAAGACATCTTAGATTTTAATGCAAGAAAAAGAGATATAATAACCTCTATAGATGACGCATATGAAAAGATGCATAGATTCAAAGATTTTTCTGCTGATTTTGGATATGAATTAATGCAAAAGAATCAATTATATGATCGTTTTGTTCATGGTGCTGATTTTGGGGCATAATATTTTTCTGTTCTAATCCCAACTTGCATAGGTTATTCCAATAACTTTGTATACAAAGAAAAATTCAAGTAAACAAAGACTTCATTAAAAAATTCTTGGGGATTCTCTTTTCTTCATAAAATAAATTTTCAAGATTTTTTAATTCAATACTATGGATTTTAAAAGCATTCTTTTGCCAAAATTCTAATCCCCCTTTTGAATAATCTCCAAATGGTTTATACAATTCTCCAAATTTTAAAGTATCTAAAGAATTTCCAATTTCATTGTTAATATAAATTTGCCAAAAGGGATTATTAGGGAGAAACCAAATAGTCATTAAAGAGAGTTTATCATTCTCCCTTCCTTTAAAATCAATTAAAGGTTCAGAGAATTCAAGGGAAGATTTATATGAACTAATATTTAATTTTGGAGGAAAATAAAGAGAATAACAAGAATTGTTAAAATTTGCTTTTGTTTTAACAGTAATCATTTTATATCCTCGCTTTTTTTTCAAATTTTTTTGTGACATTTCAAAAGAACCCCTTATCTTTATATTTTAATGACAGAAATGTATTTTAAATAAATTTATATCCTGGAAAATAAATATTAAATAGAAAAAATTAAATTGCTTTTACCTAAGAATATATTTTTCATAACCCCGGATATCAATCCAGTTTGTTACAGATAAAGAATCCCATATTTTAGAATTAACCTCACAATATTTTTTCTCTCCATCAAAAATTATCCTTTTTTCAGATTGATTAAATCTTGCAAAATTACACCTTATAGCTAATCTATCATTAAAAATAGATTTTACTTCATAAAGAACAGCTTCATCTCCTTTAAACAAAACAACATCCCCTATTTTATAAGGTTTTCCTTCTAATTCTTCTAATTTCATAAAAATAATTAATTATTTTTCTTTTTTAAAAATTTATATTGTTTAAACTATCTTAATTAAACTCTACATTAAACTTCCCCTCTTTAATCTCTTTGGCATTTGTAACATTTTTTAAATCAGGTAAAACACTTTTTAATTTATCTTTATCTTTTTTACTAATTGACAAAATAATTTCTGAATTCATTGGTTTTTTTGCTTTTGTTTTTTCCTGCCTAACTAGAGAGATAATCTCTGTAAGAGCATCCCAAATAATTTTTTCATTATTAACTTCTTTTAAATTAAATAACTTAAATTCTGGCCATTTAGAGAGGTGAATAGATTTATCTTTTTCATATTTCTTAAAATAAGTTTGATAAATCTCTTCTGTAATAAAAGGAACTATTGGAGAAAAAACATTTATTATTGCTAGAAGAGAAGTATATAAAGTATATTGGGCAGATTTTTTTTCATCTTTATCCCCATTATAGATTCTTTTTTTAATAATTTCAAGATAATTATCACAAAAATCTTTCCAAAAAAATTGTTCTACTTCTTGTTTCACTTTTGAATATTCATAATTTGAAAAATGTTTTGTAATACTTTTTATTATAACAAAAAGCTTATTAAGAAAAATTCTATCCAAAATTTCAAGATTTTTTGGTTTTTTAAAATCATAATCTTCTAAATTCATAAAAACAAATTTTGAAGCATTTGTTAATTTTATTATGAATTTTTTTCCTGAAATAACATCTTGTTCCTGATAATCAAAATCTTTTCCAAGTTTTGAAGAAGCTGCCCAAAATCTCATAGCATCAGCACCATATTTTTCAATAACCTCTTGAGGCCTTATTATATTTCCTTTTGATTTAGACATTTTCTCTCCTTTAAGTGTAACAAAACCAGAAATAGCGACATCTTTCCAGGGATTTTTATTAAAATGTAGTCTTGATTTAACAAGTGTATTAAAAAGCCAAAAAGAAATTATTTCATGTGCCTGAGGCCTTAAACTCATGGGAAATATTTTTTTTGAATATTTTTCTTCAACTAATCCGGCAACAATCTGTGGAGTCATTGATGAAGTAAACCAGGTATTAAGCACATCTTTTTCAGGAATAAAACTTTTTGATTTGCACTTTGGACATTGTTTAACATAAGGTTTATCTTTAAAAGGGTCTACAGGCAAATCCTCTTCTCTTGCTAAAATAATCTCTCCACATTTTCTGCAATACCAAACAGGAAATGGAATTCCAAAATGTCTTTGATTAGAAACCAACCAATCCCATTGTAATCCTTTAACCCAATTATCATAACGAGTTTTCATGAATTTCGGATACCAGTTTAATTCAGCCCCCCAACTTAACATATCTTTTTTAATATCAAGATATTTCAAAAACCACTGCTTTGTTTTAATAAATTCTATTTCAGTTCCACATCTCTCGTGAACATTAACAGGATGAACAATTTCTTCTTGCTTAACTAATAAATTTTGCTCTTTTAAATCACTAATAATTGCTTTTCTTGCTTCTTTAACTCTCATTCCTTTATATTTTCCAGAAATAGAAGTCATTTTTCCCTCCTTACTTATAGCTTCTTTTATTGGAAGATTATAAGCTTTCTGCCATTCCATATCTGTTTGGTCTCCAAAAGTAGCACAATAAGCAATACCTGTTCCTTTTTTAGGGTCTGCTCTTTTATCTTCTAAAATTGGAACTTCAAAATTAAACAAAGGAATTTCAGCTTTCTTCCCTTTTAAGTGCTTATATCTCTTGTCATTTGGATTATAAAAAACAGCAACACTTGCAGGAAAAAGTTCTGGTCTTGTGGTAGAAATAATTAAATCTTCTTTTCCAACTTTAAGTATAACATCAATAAAATTTGAATGTAAATTTTTATCTTCAACCTCAACCTGAGCAACACCTGTCCTGCATTCTGGACAATACATTGCAGGAGCATCTCTTCTTTCCATTCTTTTTTTCTTATATAAATCTAAAAAACTCCATTGTGAAATTATCCTGGAATTTTTTTCAATTGTTGAATAAATCATATTCCAATCACAACTTATTCCTATATTTTTCCAATCTAAAATAAATTTAGGCATTTCCTTCTCAACAAAATTTGTGCAAAGAAGTATGAAATCATTTCTTGACATTTCTTTTGACTTAACATTATTCTTTCTTTCAACAAGTCTCTCTGTTGGAAGTCCATTATTATCTACCCCAAAAGGATAAAAAACATTATAACCAATCTTTCTTCTAAACCTTGCTATAAAATCTTGTTGTGAATAAGAACATGCATGCCCAATATGCATCTCTCCAGAAAAAGTTGGGGGCGGGGTGTCTATAGAAAAAACAGGTTTATCTGAATCTAGATTAAAATTATAAATTTTCTCTTTTTCCCAAAATTCCTTGTATTTTTTTTCTATTCCAACGAAATCTGGTTTATTTCTGCGCGAAGGCACAGTCTTAGATTTCGTGGAGCCAGAAATCAAAGATTTCTGAGCGTCTTTAAAATCAATTTGGTTTTTCATAATAACCAATCAAGATACAGGAAAGTTATAAAGTTTTCTTAAGATAAAATCTTAGATTTTCCCTTTAAAAAAATCATTAAGAATTAAATTGATAAATAAATTTTATCTTTTAATAAAATTTCCCCTTTACTAAAGACTTTGCTCTTTTCCAATAAAACCAAGCTCCTAAAAAAACAACTAATCCTATTCCAATAAAAACTAAACCTGCAATAGAAGTTGTAATTAAAAAATATATCCCAAATCCGAAAAGCGCTATTGCAATAACTGCTGTAATAATTGCTTTTATTCTCAAATTCCATCCACTAAACTTATATGTTGTAGATAGAATTTTGCTTCCTGTGCTTTGTTCATCTTGCTTAGGCACTATATTTTGTTCCATTTTTTTAAATTTTTCCTCTTGTTTTTTTTGATAATTAAATAAAAACCAAGTCATCCCAAAAATTAAGGCTCCTAGTAAGGTTATTATGATTTTAATACCCCAAGTTGATTTAATAACTTTTCCTTCAACATTAGTAATTTCACCTAAATCAAACCACAAAGCAATAACCATGAAAATATAAACTAAAGAAATAAAAATCAATTTAATAAATATTTTTTTATTTGAGGCAACCATATTTTAAAAAAAACCTTTTTAATTTATAAATACTTTCAATCAATTAATCCTTAAATAATTCTATGAGTTTTCTATACACAATCTTTTTATACTAATCTCCTCTTGAAATATTATGGCTCAAGAAAATGTTAATCTTCCAGCAGGATTTGGAGGACTTACAAGGTTTAAAGAAGAATATGAGAGTAAATTTAATCTAAAACCTTCTCAGGTAATTATGTTTGTAATATTAATAATTGTATTTAGAATTAGTTTAGAATTTTTGATTAAACAATAAAAAAATGTTTCCAGAATTAAACCCAAAAAAAATGCAAGCTGTAATGAAACAGATGGGAATCTCCCAACAAGAAATAGATTCTTCTAAAGTTACAATTGAAAAAAATGACGGGAATAAAATAATTATTGACAATCCTTCTGTAACTAAGATTCATATGCAAGGACAGGAAACATTTCAAATTGCAGGAGGCTCTATTAGGGAAGAGAGTTCTAAACCTGAAATAAGTAAAGAAGATATACAAACAATTATTGAAAAAACTAATTGTTCTGAAGAAAAAGCCAGAGAAACCCTTGAAAAAACAGGGGATTTAGCTGATGCGATTATGGAATTAAGTGAATAATTTTTTAAAAATTTTTACAAAAATAGGGTTATTTCTCGAATAAAATGAAACTTATATCTGTTAAAGATTTAATCTTATGGAAAGTTTCTGCTGGAAATTCTACTTTTGCAGGAGATTTAACAATCCAAGTTTTATCTCTTAAGGTTATTTCAGCTGAACCAGTAATAAAATAAATTATTTCACGAACATTTTCAGAATTATCACCTGCAATTACCCCTTTATACCTATAAAGAATTTTAAAATTATCAGCTTGATAAGTTTTACCCTCATCATTTTCTTTAATAAGTTCTATATCCATTTTATAAATAAAATAATCATTAGTTAAATAATCTTTGAAAATAAAAATATTTGATTAATATCACACTAAAACTTATTACAAAAAATTAAACTAAAAATATACAACCAAATTACATAAAAACTTATAAGGAATATTATCTTTTTACAAAAAGACTAAAATGGGAGATAAATCAAAATACACTTTTGAGATTAAACTTAGATATTTAAATTCAGACTTACTAAGAAAAAATAATCATTTCCAATCAAAATTAGAAGAGACAATTCAATTGGGAAGAGACAGTGGAATTAATATTGAAATTGGAATATATCCGGAAATAACATCAGAACTAAAAAATAAAGTAGAAGTTTATTTTTCTAATAAGACTTATAAGGGATTTAAATTAAATTTTAATCTAAAAAAATTAGAAAGATCTAACTTAGACCCAGCTACAATTTATGCTGTGACAGAAAAGATTGATTTTAAAGAATGTGTGGGAGATGATGAAAACTGGGAAACTGCCTTAGCAGATATTGGAAAAGAATTTGGTGTATACTTAAAACCTAAATATTTGTTTAAAGAAATTTAAGAACAATTATCTAATAAATTATTAAAAATTATACTAAATAATATAAATCCTTATAAAATCTATTTTTTTTATTGTAAAATGGTAAGCGAGCTAGATTATACTATAAATATAGAATTAAAACATCTAGGTCCAGAAGGGCTTAGTGATGATAAAGAACTTTTATTAAGTTTAGAAAATATTGTTGTTTTAGCAAAAGAGAAAGGAATTGATGTTAGAGTTGATAAATATCCTGAAATCACATCAGATTTAATAGATAAAGTTGGAGAGTATTTTACTAAAACTACTCATTTAGGATATGAAGAAAAGGCTGGAAGACTTAAACTCAAAAGATTAGAGATATCAACTGTAGATTCAGATATTATTTATGCAGTAACAGGTAAGGTCCCCCTAGATTTAAAAAGAGATTCTAAATGGGAAGAAGGGTTAGAAAACATCGGAGAAGAGTTGGGTGTATTTTTAAGAGTTAATTATTCTTCTGAGGATTAAAAAATATATTTAACCTAAATATCTTACTTTTCCAGGATAAGGTTCAAATACAATTCCCTCTTCAATAAACTTCTGAATTTCCTGGTTTATTATTTCAGGTGAAATTTCTTGAAGAGTCATTATTAATTTATCCCTCTCTATCCCCCCCTCAACCTCTGCATTTTTTATAGTCCCAAGTATCTTGTCTTTAACAGCAGTAATTTGCTCTTTGCCCAAAATATCTTTTCCTTTAGATTTTTGTTTTTCAACTTCTAATTTTCTTACCAAAAGATATTTAGGATCACTTTTTCTTATTATTTCAGGTGCAATATAAAGTTCATTATTATAATTTCTCAAAAGTCCTATCACAATAACTGTATCTCCTTGATTTAAATCTTTAAATTTCAAAACATCATCTCCAAAAATTTTCAAACTTATCTGCCCAGAACCATCATCAATTTTCAAAAAAACATATTTTTTCCCTGTTTCAGAATTTTCATTTTCAAATACCTCTATGATATTGCCAATAACATTTACTCTTATTATTTTTTTATCACCTAATTCAAGAAAAGAAAATCTATCTCCCTCCATTATAGTCTTGCCTATTAATAAATCTCCAATTCTTTTCTTAAATGCTATATTTCTCTTAAACTGATCTGTCATTTTAAATAATTGTTTTTAAAACTTTTTCTATAATATCACTCTCAGGAGTAGATAAATTGTTTTTTAAACTTATATATTTAACATTAAATATTTTTAATATTTTATCAAATTTTTCCTCAATATCTCTTTGAAATTTTTTATTTGTTGATCTTATTTTATCCTTTGTTAAAAACCCTTGTCTAATTGGAATTTTTAATAAAGAACTATATGTTTTTAGATGAGCCCTAATCAAAGGTTCTAAAAAATCAGATCTCCCAAATTTATTGACATAATAAACATAATAATCAATAACACTTCTATCACTAACTAAAATATTACATCTTTCCTCAATTTCCATTTCAGAAGTTATTTGTTTCAAAATCATCCAAATCTGTGATTTTTTTGTAGTTTTTTCATTTATGGGAAAGGGGCATTGCCTAGCAATTTCACCTAAAAAATCTACATCAAATCCTCTCTTCTTTAATTTAGAAACAATTTCATGCACAATAGTTGTCTTGCCTGTTCCATGTGTTCCTATTAATGCTATTTTCATTTTTTAGATTTATTTTTATTGTGTTCTACTTATATAACCTTTACGAGGCTCATATAAATCTCCTTTCTTTTTTAGTTCTATAATTGCTTCATCAATATCTATTTTTTCCATTTTTCCTTCAAGTTCATTTTCAATTTCTTTAAGGGGAACCATTTTTCCTAATTTTCCCTCTAATTCTATGATTATCCTATTAACAACCAAAACCCTGCTTCTTTGTGAGGCTGTTTTTCCTAATTGTATCTTATCAATATCAAATGTTTTTGATTCATAATCATAACCCACTTGCATTAGATAATCTCTCATTATTTTTATAGCAATTCTTGCATCATCTTTTGTTACTGTATGACTTAATCTTATCTTTGCAGAAGCCTGAGACATTCTTATTAAAGCTTCTAATTGTCTTGCGGAAATTGGAATAGGTCTTATAGCACTTTCTGAAGATACAGGTTTATTTCTTAAATCAACATAAAATTTTTTTATTTCAGAAGAAGCTTCATCATTTAAAATAGGTTTTATTCTCTGTTTTGCATAAGCTACATATTTTCTAAAAAGCTCTCTAGGAACCAGCATATCACTTGTACTTTTTTTATGTTCAGCCAGAACATGCAAGGCTATCTGATCATCTTTTTTTCTATCCGGAATATCCCTTAAAGTAAAAATTATATCAAAACGATTTATTAAGGTGGGAGGGATATCAATTTGTTGAGCAATAGATTGATAAGGGTCAAATCTACCAAATTTTGGATTTGCTGCTGCTAAAACAGAGGTCTCAGCACGAAGTGTGGCCTGAACATTTGCCTTGCTTATTGTCACAGTTTGTTGCTCCATTGCCTCGTGCATTGCACTTCTATCTTGAGGATCCATTTTTTCCAACTCATCTATACAAACAAGTCCTTTATTTGACAAAACCATTGCTCCTGCTTCTAAAGACCATCCTCTTAAATACTCATCACGCACAACTGTTGCAGTAAGGCCTGCTCCAGAAGTAGATTTTCCTACAACATATCTTCCTTTAGGAGAAATATTTGCCATAAAGGTTAAGGTAACAGATTTAGCCACCCCTGGATCTCCTACTAAAAGAATATGAATATCTCCTCTTTTTTTCTGCCCATCTCTTGATGTTTTTGGAACACCTGAAAATAATTGGAGGACAAGAGATTTTTTTATTTCACTATATCCCCATACACTAGGGGTAATACTGCTAGCAAGTTTTTCAAATATCTGGGGATCTTCAGCAAGTTCTAATATTTGTTTTTCATCTTCTTCTGTAATATCAAGGTCTTCAAAAGTTTCTTCTAAAGGAATTAAATTAATTGCCTCAATTGCTATTTCAAATCTTGTTGATAATCCTCCTGTACTTAATGGAACAGGAACTTCTTTTAATACCCCTATAACTTTTACCCTGCTTCCAGGTGTTGTTTTTTCCTCCATTTTTGGCTCAACTAAATCTTCTTTTACAAAAACTGTAACTCTTTTTGGTTGTTCTCCACCTGACAATGATTCAGGGGATTCTTCAATTATTAATCTTTGAGTATCAACCATATCTTTACTAATAAGTTTAAAACCACCTTTTCTTCCGCAAGAACATCTTGAGGGTTCTCTAAATTTTTTATCAATTTGTAAAACAGAAATTACTGTCCCGCAACTAGGACATTCAAATTTAGCATTAACTACCTGGGGCCTTACTTCAGAAGCTTGTCTGATAATACCCTCTACTGTAATCAGTTCGTTAATATGCTTAGAACGAATACTTCTAATTTTAATTTCTTGTGATTTGGAAAGATTATAAAGTCTTGCCCTTACATTGCTCACAAGCCCTGATTCTTCTATTGCTAATTCAATAAGCTTTAGAGTTTCTTCAGGATTTGTGATTATTTCATCAGAAAGACCACTAGAAAACTCAGTAATTTTCATAAAATCAATATAAATAACATTTGCTCCTTCGCGTAATGAAGCCCCTATTTCTTTTTTATAAAAATCAAAAAAATTCTTAGATTCACTTATTATCTCATCTTGTTTAAGTCTTTTTCCTTGAGTTTGTTCAGGCATAAATAAAGAATAATTAATTGATTTTTATAGATTGTTATTGAAAAAAACAAGTTTATTAATAAGATTATCTATTAATTGGTGGTAAAAATCATCTAATTGCATATTTCCATAAAATCTCAAAATGACTTTTATAAGATTCAGCTATCTCTTTATTTTTAATTAAAATTACTAAAGGTTTTTGAGTAAGAAGATGAATTGAAACATAATCTCCAAAAATTCCGGTTGTTGCATTACTTTTTATATCGAGATATTTAAATTTTATATATTTAAGTGAATTCATTTCATGAGATTCATAATGTTTAGAAGTAATGATTCTAGCAGAATAACCTTTATTTTTCAATTTCTTTGATTGTGATTGTAATTCATATAACAAATCATATGCCTTACCTGTTGCTCCAAATATACATAGATTTTTGTATTTAATCATTAATCTGAAAAAAGTCTTTAATCCTCCTTTTCCTTCATATATTTTAATTTCATAAGGAGAGTCTTTTATTTGTTTGATTTTTTTTAATTGAGAAATTAATTTTTTTGTTAAAAATTCTTTTTCTTTTAGGGAATTTAATAAATTTTCAGGATTTTCTGATTTGAAAAACTTTTTATTTGATTTTATTACATAACTAATCATACCTTTTTCTATTAGATTATTCAAAAGAGTATAAACCAATGTTCTATCCATAGAAATTTTTTTAGCGATTTCATTTGCAGATAATTCTCCTTTTCTAAATAATTCTAAATATACTTTTGATTCATTCCCAGTTAGTCCTGATTCTTTTAGCCTTTCTTGGAATTCATCCATAAACTAAAAAATTTTTAGAACTATAAAAATGTTGTTATTATTTATAACAACTTAAATTTAAAAAGATAAATTGGAAAAGAGTTTTTATGAAAATAATAAAAAATTTAGATTCTCTATCAATAAGTAAAGATTATTTTAAAAATGAAGATTATCTTAAAAGTACTGGTGAATTTGATGCATATAAGGAACGAATAAACAGAAAAATTCAAAGGAGAAAAAGAATAACAATTGTTGTCCTCCCGTTATTAGTTATGTTAGCTGGATATACTTATATTGGGTATAGTACTTCAAAATATCTTCATCAAAAAGGTTTTTCTCTAAAAGAAATAGAAAATATAAGATTTGTAGAAAAAGAGGATTCTATTGATCCTTTAAAATTCGTAACAACACCTGGGAGAAAGTTATACTATCATACTCATAATATTGAATAATTACTTTAAATATTAAAAATGGAGATATTTAATATAACAAATTCATTATAAGAAACTGTGAATAATTATCTGCGCAGCACGACGCAAGAGCATTCTTTATTTGAGCAACCTGTATTTTGATGTTTCAATTAATGCAATTCCTACAACAAGAATGATTATTTGAATGGATATTGGAATATCCTGATTTCCTAAGAACATTAAAATTGTGCTAATTAAAATAAATATAATCCCTATTATGAATTTAATTAAACTTTGTAATTTATTTTTCATATAATTAAAATATACTTTGATTTACAATATTTTTTAGTTTTGTGCAACATCACAATTAAGGAACATAAAGAACTCAAGCTGAAAGAAAAATTTGGGAAAATTCTGCAAGGATTTTCTGTTTAATCTGCTATTCATTTTCCCGAGCGAATGAAAGGGGGTAAGATCTTACAAGAATATTTTTAACTAGGTAAAGGAAGTTTTTTCTTCGGTGTTAAAAGAAATTTAAATCTCCATTTTTTAGTATGAGAAAGCGAGCGATTTATTTTTCAACAACAAAAGTCTTATATAGTTATACAAGTATGTATAACCATGCCACAAGCAATGTTAAAAAGAAATATTTTACATTATCCTCAATTAGACACAATTTTGAGGATGGAAGATTTTATTAGAGAAAACTCTGGAGAATACAAGAAAAAAGCTCTTTGGGAATCCCTACCTAAAAAAATGATTTATCAGACTTTTTGTGTAATTTTCGATTATCTTTCAGAATCTGGAAAAATAGCTCAAGACAAGGAAGGATGGATTGTTTGGATTTGGAATCCAGAACTCGTCCAAAAATATCTAAATAAACCTAATTTAAGTTGGAGAAAATGAAGTCGGAAATAAAATTTGCAGATGAAAAAATTCAGAAGAATTTTAAAGAATTAAAAGATTCCAAGACAGAAGATAAAAAATTATATAAATGGATTTGTCAAGCTTTTGAAAACTTAGAAGAAAATGGTTTTAGTGGAATTAGAATACAAAAAAGACTAATCCCTAAAGTTTATATTAAAAAATATGAAATAGATAATTTATGGAAATATGATCTACCTAAAGGATGGCGTTTAATTTATTCTGTAGCAAATGGAGAGATTAAAATTTTATCAATTATTTTGGAATGGATAAGTCATAAAGATTATGAAAGAAGATTTAAGTATTGAGATTCTTCAAAGTTGTCTAAAAATTCATTTTCAAAATTAATTTCTTAAAATTCGTATCCTTTATAATGAATAAATCCAGATCTAGTAAAATTATTGTTTGAAACTCTTACCCTTCAATATTTGCCCTGATTTATTCTTAAAAAGAAATGGAATTTTTATTAAATATAACCTCGCGATTAAGAGAAATCATGCGTAGCACGATTTGGGTGTAGCGGAGTGCAACGGAGCAGAATTTTAATCGCTGTTATACGTTTTTTCTGCAAGAAAAAATCGCCGAAGGTGAAAGTATGACGCAGATAGGCACACTATATTAAAAATTAAATAGTAAAAATATCTATATAAATAAATTCCAGAATATTTATCTAGGTTTATAATTTTCCATAATTTAGAATGAAATATGGAATAAAAGTTAAAACATTTCAATCTGCAGGGAGATATCAGCACAAAGTATATGATATTGGGGTAAAGCCAGATAGAGTTGGGGAACTCAGCAATGATTTTATTGAAGCTCAAAAAAGAGTGAATGAAAAATTATGGGATGAATTGCCTTAAGGAGCTACAGGATTAGTTACTATAATACAATATAAGGCTCCAAAAAAATAAAATTAATATTTTTACTATTTCTATAAATAAGTGCCTACAGAGCAATATTGCGTTTAACATATATTACATCTACTTTTTATAATTCTTCAATGCAACCTTAACATCTTTTAAAAGTTGTACCATGCTATGTTCAAGTTGCTGTTTATTTTTTGTTCCAGTGCAAACAAGTTTTCCATTTGTAAAAAGGAGAAATGTTGCATTTGGTTCTAGTAATTTATATACCAAACCAGGGAATTGCTCAGGCTCATATTCTGTATTTTGCATTTCAATAGCAAGAAAATTTAAATTAAGTTTTAAATTTATTGAACCAGAAGCCACAATATTTTGAACAGTAATTTTTGGTTTTGCAGTTATATTTACATTTATTTTTCTCAATTGTTTTATAACAGCTTCAAGAACTTTTCTTACCTGAACAACAGATTTTGTTCCAGTACACACTATATTCCCTGAAGAGAAAACAAGAACAGCTGATTTTGGCTCTTTTATTCTTAAAACTAAACCAGGAAATGTTTCAGGATTATATTCTGTATTTGGTTGTGTGCGAGCAAGTTTTGTTAAGGGGATCGGTTTTCCTAATGAAGTTGTTGCTACAATATTTTGAATCTTGTACTCGCTATCTTTTTTGTTAGTCATTTTAATTACTAAAAAAAATCTATTTATAAATGCTTCGACGGGAAATAAAAATTATTTACTTAAAAAATAAGGTGTTAATAAAATTATTAACTACATAATTATCCTGAAAATTTCTATTTATAATATTAATAAGGACTATTAAATAAAATATTTATTTCAGAAAAAACTACTTATAGCATAAAAGAAAAGTAATTAATAAAAAATTAGTTATCAATAAATCTCTTAACAAAAAATTTACAGAATTAAGTTTAGGTTTACTAAAGACCAAAATAAAAATATAAAAATTGTTATAAAAATTTACTCATTAAATTTTTTATCAATATATTCTATAAGATTGCTTCCTTCAATTCTTGTGCTTGCAGGACCAATTCTTATATAAAAATTCTCATTATCTTCTTCTTTTAAAAAAACAGGAGATTTACTCCTTGCACATCTAATTTCTAAAATAAACTTATTTTTTATCTTTACTAATTCAAAATTAATTAAAGAAATGTATTTTTTTCCTATTTTTTCCTTGATAAGATTTGTAAAATGTAATAAAAACTTATCATTACTTGAAAAATTATCTTTATCAATCCCAATTATCTCCCCTTTATCTCCCACCCCAATCAAGAGAATTCCTCCTTCAGAATTTAAAAAAGCATTTATAGTTTTCAGGACAGCATATTCAACTTTTTTATCAATTTCCTGAGTATACAAATTTTTTCTTAGTGTAGATTTGAACTCTAAATTACCACTCTCTCCAACCTCTAATAAATTTTCAACATCACTAACTGTATTCTTTTTCCTAAAGTGAAGATTTGGATTTGATTTTTCAAACATCTCTATTATTTTTTTAAAAAAAGAAATTCTGCCCCTCATGTAAAAATATCCAATAACCGAAGCTATAATTGAACCAAGGGTAACTGAAATCATTAGATTCATTGTAAAAATATAGATATTATCACTAAGTGTATGTTTAAGTATAAATTTCAAACAATATTTGGAAAGTTCAATTAAAAATCCTGTTGTAACAGAAAAACAAAATGCAAATAATGAAATAAATAAAGGGTCTTTTTTTATTTTTCCATTTGAATAAAGAATTAACATAATTAAAAAACCAAAAAATCCCATTGCAATACCAAAAAAAATTGGTGTGACTAAACTGCTAATTTTCCTTGAAAAAAATGCAATAATCACAAAAATTAACAGTAAAAATTCAAATTCTTTTGGAATTTTTATTTTATGACTTTTCTTAATTAATTGGGGAAGAAATAATAACAAAAGCAATAACAGACTAATAGACATCATATGCCATAAATTATAATAAACACTGCTAATCACAGAAACAAATAATAAAAATTTTAATATAACTGATAAAGAAGTGTTTATTTTTCTGGTTTTTTTATTAATCCAGTTTAAAAATTTCATTAAAATAAAAGATTTCAAAGTTTAAAGATTTTTGGAAAAAAGATTTATATACTTCTATTGTTTTTATGAAAATGGTAAAAAAAGAAGTTTCTAATTTGAATTTGGCGAGGAAGAAAGGAAAAGGCACTAAATATTTTAAAAGAGGTCTTGTAGGGGTATTATTGACATTAGGACTTCTTGGTGGAGCAACTAAAGGAAAACAGCTCTACGAATTTAGAAAAACTGAGGATGCTTTTGCTGGCGAATACATTCAAACAGTATTACCTTCTGTGGGTATAGAAACTAAATATAAAGATAAAAGAGATACCGAAGCCATTAGACTCGTGGGTGCTGAGATTTTTGCAAGAGAGGCAAGTACAAGAATAGGTGGAAAAAAAGGAAATCCTCGTTATGATGGGTTATTCGTTGCTGCAGATAAATATGCTAAAGAAAGAGGCATGTCTAAAGAAAATGCTTATGGAGAATTAACATTAATTGTGGGTAGAAATGGGGATTATTTTAGAATAGCAGATCAGATTGATGGGGAAATAGCTAAAGGGGCTATGAGCACAAAAGGAGCATTGAGAGTAATTGGAATTGCAGGATTTGTAGGAGGAATTATCTTCATTGCACCAAATATCACAGGCAATATTGTTTCTGAATTTTCAAAGGCAAGTTCAAGCATGATAGGACTCGCACTTCTTTTGATTGGATTTATTTTAACTGCTATTTCTTTTAGAAAATAAGAATAATTCTGAACTTTATATTTTTAACTTTTTTAAAAAAATACTAATTAATAAAAGTATGATATAATTTTCTTACCTGAGATGTATTTCTTTTAGGTTCAATACCCTTAAAAAAATATTCTTTTCCTTTAACCATTTTTAACTCCCTGCCATTTTCACTTAAGAATATTATTTTAGAATGATCGTCCACAAAAGATTGATATATATCTTTTTTTTGTGTCTCAGTTGCATCTTCTAAATTCATTTTAAAAATATTCACAATTTTATAATTCTATATCTATTTTAACCATATTTATAATTTTCTTTTTTCTGATTCATTAATTCCTCTTCTATTTCCTTAATAGTGTTTATCTCACTAAGAGGTTTATCTTCTCTAAGAGCTGTAAATCTTGGGAATCTTAAAGCAATCCCAGAATTATAATTTGGAGATTTTTGAATTTCTTGATATGTAACTGAAACAATAATTTTAGGTTTTATTGTAACTGTTTTTCCTTTTTCTTTAATAATCAAAGGTTTTAATTTTTCTGATAATTCTCCATAAGAAAGGCTATTTTCTTCATCACTTTTTTTTTCTTTTAATCCTGTTGAAACTTTTCCAACTTCTAAATATTCTCCAGATTTTGAATTTTTACAAGACAAGATAAAACTTGTTAACCAACCAGAACGCTTTCCTGTACCATATTCTGCCCCGGTTATAACTAAATCAAGGTCTTGCTCTGCAGGTTTTATTTTTAACATATGCCCAACCCTTCTTCCAGGTTTATACTCTGCATCAAGTTTTTTCATCATTATCCCTTCTTGATTTTGTTTTAAAGCTTTTTTATAAAATTCTTTAGCTTTTTTTACATCACTGGTAATAATTTGTTTTGAGACTGCAATCTTATAAGGATAATTTTTTACAATTTTCCTCAAAAGTTTTGTCCTTTTTTTAAACGGTTCATCAAGAAAAGATTTCCCATTGTAATAAAGAATATCAAAAACATTTATCTCTATTGGGAGTTTTTTTTGTAGTATCCCTATATCATATTTTCTCCTGATTCTCTGGCTTATAGATTGAAACGGGGTATATTTTTTTGTTTTTTTATCATATCCTACAGCTTCTGAATCTAATATAAATGATTTTCCTTTAACATATTTCTTTAAATAATCAACAACTTCTGGAAATTGTTTTGTTACATTTTCTAAACTTCTTGTGAATAAAGTTAATTTCTCTGAATCATCTTTATGAATTATTAATCTAAATCCATCATATTTAAATTCTATAACACAGGGTTTTCCCAAATCTTTAAATCCTTGTTCAATAGATTCAGTCTTTTGAGCTAACATTGCTTTTATTGGTTTTCCAACTGTGATTGATATCTGTTCAAAATTTTTTAATCTGCCTTTTTTTGCTATTTCAAAAACAACTGCAGAATCATTTGAATTATCAAAGGCTCTTTGTATAGTCTTTGATGCTTCTTTTTTATCCTCAAAAAAAGCATTAGCAATTGAATTTCTTAGTGTGCTTTCCTGAACACCCATTCTCAAATCTCCTAATAAAGTTCTCACAATATATTTTGCTTCTAGAGGAGAGGCAGATGTTAAAAGTTCTGTTATAAAATTAATTTTTTTATTCACAGTTCCCTTACCCTCAAGATCAGGAAGTTTTCTTAAATTATCTAAAACTTTTTTAATAGTTAGATTTGTTTTATGCAAGGTAGATTGGGATTTAATCTTAACTAATTTTTCAACAACCTCTCCCAAATCCCCTATTTTTTTCCATTCATTGATAGTGTTTTCTTTGTTTATTCCAATTGAGATTGAAATAGCTTTTATGGTTAATTGATTACTTATACCAATTTTTCTATCGTCGTAAGCAGCATAAATATTACCCAGAAGTAAATATAAAACCTCTGAATCCTCTTTTGGAATGTTTTTGAGAAAATTTGATAATAATTCTATTTTTTCTAATCTCTTACTTGTATTTTCAAGAGATTGATATATTTCTGCAAGTTTTTTATAATCCATAATTTCCTCCTTATTTATTTTTTAAAGAAAAAGATGTTTTTAAGTTTGTTTATAAAATTTTATTCCAGATAATTGGATTATTAAAATGTAAACTTAAAAAATTCATTCAATTAGTTCTTCAACTTCTTTTTTTCCTTTTTCAAGTGCATTAATTTGTTCTTTATCTCTTTCAAGAAGTAATGCCTGAAATTCTCCAACATGCTCTTTTTCTTCTTTTGCGATATCTAACAAAACATTTTTAATTTTTTCATCTGAAACTATTGCAGCAAATTGCTCATAAAGATTTACAGCATCAAGCTCTGCAATAATCCCTAGTCTTAAAACTTCTTTATCAATATCTTCTTTACAAACTTTAGATAAATCAATAGGTTCTTTTGCAAGCATATTTTAATGAGGACTCCATTATTTATATACTTTTCTTTTTAATTGTTATCGGCATATAAACAATTCCTATTAAACTTTTTAAAATCTTTTTCCCAGAATGCTTAAAATCTGTAAAAAATCTATACGACCATTCTAATCCTATGTTCTGCAAAAATTTTGGAGATTCCTTTTTCTTCTCATTTATAAAATCAAGGGCTGCTCCAACATTAAATAAATACCCTTTCTCTAAATTATCATACAAATCCCCTGAGAGTATTTCTTGTTTAGGATTTCCAACACCTACCCAGATAAAATCTACTTTTTCAGAATTAATAATTTTGGTAATTTTTTCAACTTCTTCCTTAGAAAAGCGAGATTTTTTTATATAAGGAGGATTATAACAAAGAACATTCTTTTCATTAAGGTAATTAAATTTATTTATTATTTTATTAATACTTTCTTTATCTTCACTATCTACTCCAATAAAAAGATGTTTTCTTTTTTCTGAAAGCTCTTTATCATTTAAGACAAATAAAGTGAAATCAGTTCCCCTATTTCTTTTTAATCGCAAAAAAAGTGATATTGGAAAACCATCTGCAGAATTTATACTACTTTTTTGCATATTATCTATTGATTCTGCAACATCTTTATCTGTTCTATAAAGATAAACACTATATAGATTAAGAAAATTAAATATTACCTTATCTCTCTTATCATTTAATATAAATTCTCTCAAGTCTTCCCTATTTTTTTGAGTAAATTCAATTTTTTTTCTCATTTTTTTAAAAGAATATGTTGTTTATAAATTTCCCATACTTAAAAATTCTAAATTTTTTCTCTCTTGCATTAAATCATATGTAGTCATCTCTGTAACTAGCTCGTCAAAACCTATTTCAGGACTCCATCCTAATTTTTCTTTTGCTTTGCTGGAATCTCCTAGAAGAGTTTCTACTTCTGTAGGTCTAAAATATTTTTTATCTATTTCAATTATTACCTTGTTTGTATTTCTATCAATGGCTTTTT
>CAZRJS010000006.1:0-24152 GCA_964600565.1 Candidatus Woesearchaeota archaeon
TTTATATTTGATTAACAAGCATACTTTATGCGCAAGCCGGGACTTGAACCTGAAAGACACCTGCGGTTTCTTGCAAACTTCCCTTTTTGTTTAAACTGTTTTGTCAAGTCTAGAATTAAAGTATGCTCTCACTTTATATTTGATTAACAAGCATACTTTATGCGCAAGCCGGGACTTGAACCCGGGTCACAAGATTGGGAATCTTGCATACTGCCACTGTACTACTCGCGCTTAGCATAATAATAAAAGAAATATATATTGCACTTGATAAATTTTTATATAATCTTTTATTCTAATAAATTAATGAAGGCAGTGTATAAAAAGAAAAGGCATATGGATTGGAATTGGGAAAGATCAGTAGAAAATCAAAATATGATTAGATATCATTTTGTTGGAGTTGATGATAAAAATAGGAAAGGAACAATTGATAAAATTTTAGAACAATTACAATTAATAAATGATGGAATAATAACAATAAGAGAATTTGAAGGAAAGGTAATTAATACTAATCTAAGATATTTTTTAGGGAGTTATGATTCTTATACTTCTCCAAAAATGATCGATTTCAAAAAAATTAGTCTTCCTTTAAGAAGAGATAGAAAGTTGTATGAAAGAAAAAAGGGAAGCATAGAAGATTATGTTTCAAATAGATATGAAAGAATTTAGTTAGTTTTTTATATTCTTTTTGTTTCTAAAATTTATGGTAAAGAAATTTTATATTACAACAACAATTCCTTATGCAAATGCTGAACCCCATATTGGATTTGCATTAGAGTTAATACAGGCAGATATTTTAGCTAGATGGAATAAGATAAAAAGCAAAAATGTTTTTTTCCTAACAGGGATAGATGAGCATGGACAGAAAATTGTTAAAACTGCAAAATTAAATAATAAAACACCAAAAATTTTTGTTGATGAAATTTCTGAAAAATATAAAGAATTAGCAAAAAAACTGAATATATCTAATGATAATTTTATTAGAACAACTGATAAGGATAAACACTGGCAAGGTGTTGAAAATATTTGGAAAAAACTTTTAGAAAAAGGAGATATTTATAAGAAAAAATATAAAGGTTCTTATTGTTTTGGGTGTGAGAGATTTGTGACAGAAAAAGATTTGGTGGGGGGAAAATGTCCTTATCATCCTAATTTGGATATTGAATCTATTTCGGAGGAAAATTATTTTTTTAAACTTTCAAAATATTCAGATAAAATAAAGGAATTAATTAAAAAAAATAAATTAGAAATTTTTCCTGAAAAATGGAAAAATAATTTTTTGAATTCAGTTAAAAAAGGTTTGCAAGATGTTAGTTTTTCAAGAGATAAAAAAAATTTATCTTGGGGAATTCCAGTTCCAAATGATAAAAGCCAGGTAATTTATGTTTGGTGTGATGCATTAATAAACTATCTTACTGGGATTAAATATCCTGATAAAAGTTACAAAGAGTTTTGGCCTGCAGATATTCATGTTGTTGGAAAAGATATGTTGAGATTTCATGCTGGAATCTGGCCAGGGATGTTATTAAGTGCAGATATTGAACTTCCAAAAAAAATAATTGTTCATGGATTTTTAACTGTGAATAATAAAAAAATGTCTAAATCTCTTGGAAATGTTGTCCTTCCACTAAAATTACTTGAAAAATATTCTGAAGATGCATTAAGATTTTTCTTTTGCAGAAATTTTGTTTTTGGACAAGATGGAGATTTTTCAGAAAAAGCATTAATTAGCAGAAATAATAATGAACTTGCAGATAAACTTGGAAATTTAGTTTCAAGAACAACTAGTTTAATAGAGAAAAAAGGTCTTAAAAAAACTCAAAATAAATTAATAAAAAAATTAAATATAAAAAAAATTGAAAAGTTAATTGAAAATTATCAATTTGATAAGGCCTTAAATGAGATTTTTTCTTTTATTGATATTTGTAATCAGTATATTCAGCATAATAAACTATGGCAAGTTAAAGATAAGCAAGAATCAAAAAAATCCCTTTATGAATTAGCAGATTCAATTAAAGCAATTGCAATTTTGTTATGGCCTTTTATTCCTGCAACTTCTGAAAAAATTGCTGAAAATTTTGATTTTAAAATAGGGAAGAAAAGTTTTGATGAAATTAAAAAACCTTTAGATAATAAGAGAAAAATTAAAAAAGAGGGAATTCTGTTTAAAAAGATAAAATGAAACATAGAATAGAAGAAAAGAAAATGCAAGGTAATGCTTGTTTAATTTATTCTTTAAAAAATAAGGAGTTGCCTGTGTGTTGTTTTTCAGAGGATATAGGAAGAACTTATAATCGAACTCCTGAAAAATTTGCAGAGTTTGTTAATAGGGGGAAAATATGAATAAAGAAATAGTTTCTTTTGATGAATGGCAAAAACTTGATTTAAGAATTGGAAAAATTTTAGAAATTTCTGAAATTAAAGGAGCAGATAAACTTTATAAGTTGAAAATTGATTTAGGCAAAGAAATTGGAGAGAGAATTCTTTTAGCAGGATTAAAGCCTTATTTTGAAAAAGAAGAACTTAAAAATAAAAAAATTGTTGTTTTTGTAAACCTTCAACCAAGAAAAATAATGGGTATTGAAAGTCAAGGGATGTTATTAGCTGCTGATGAAGAAGGAAAACCAATTTTAATAACCCCTGAAAAAAATGTTAAAATTGGAAGCAAAATTAGATAAAAAAAATCAGAGAGGCAATTCTTAAAGATTAATATTAACAATAAAATTATCTCAGAATTTATTAAAGAAAACTCTGCTTGAATTTTCCAGTTAAATTATCTTGTTTAATTTTAAGAATTCTTTTATTGTAATAGATATTAAAATAAAAAAAATAAAGCATAATTCTTATTCTCTCTAAATTGATTTTTGTTAAATTTGTGATTGATAATATTATAAAGAAAATAAGGGAAATCCAAAGAAGCATTAAGAGGGTTAAAATAAAAAGGGGAAAATTTATTTATTCCTTTAGACTAGTCATATAAATGTTATCGAATTAATATCTCCTAAAAATTATTTCAAAAAGATTGGGTTTATCTTTATTAGAATCATAATCAATTCCAATTATCTTCGCAGCAATTTCTTTATATGCTCTAGAAGATTTACTTTTAGGATGTGTATGAATAACAGCATCTTTCAAATTAATAGCTTTTTTAATAGACATATCTTCTGGAACCATACCTAAAATAGGAACTTCAAGCATTTCTTTGACTGTATTAGGTTGCATTTCAATATAATCTTTTCTGACTCTAGAGACTATTATACCTAAAATATTTTTTTTCATAGTTTCAGCAAGTTTTATTGTTTTTAATGCATCTGTTATTGCAGCTGTTTCAGGATTAGTAACAATTATAAGTTCATCTGCAATTTCAATTGCTTCTTTTGCTTCTTGGCCAAGTCCTGCAGCACAATCAATTAAAATATAATCTGAAAATTTTTTAAAACTATTTTTTAAATTGCTTATTTTTTTGAGATTTGTATCTTTTAAATCTATTAAAGATAAAGAAGAAGGAATTATTTTAATTCCTGATTCATGCTCGTAAATAGCTTCAGATAATTCTGCTTTGCCAGATAGAACATGATTCAAATTTATTGGGACTTCTGGAGAACCAAGATTAACTCCTATATTAGGGGTAGAGAGATTTCCATCAACAATTAAAACCTTTTCTCCAAAAGAATTTAAAGCTGCTCCTAAGTTTATTGCAGTAGTTGTTTTTCCTACACCTCCCTTCCCTGATGTTATTACAATAACCTTTTTCATATTTTAAAGGCAAAATATGCCTAATTAAATTAGGCAGAATTTATTTCAAAAGAAATTGTTTTGTATTACTTATAAACTTTTCTAACATTAATGCATAATCTTTTAATTTATCTAAATTAATATTTATTTCTTTTCCTTGATAAAACACTTTCAAATTAACATTTTTTCTGAACTCTCCGATTCTTTCAGTTCTAAGCTCTTTTATTTTTCTGAACATTCGATAAGATTCAAGAACTTCTTTAATATTTGAATCATTTTTAAATAATTTTTTAATTGCTTCTATTTTTCCAATAGGAGTTTGTGGAATTTGAGATATTTTTTTCTTTTTTTTAGCAGAATTAAGAAGGGCATTAATACTTGTTTCAATCATTCTACTCCATCTTAAAATAAGATTTGTAATTACATCACAAGTTTTTGTATACTTCAGACTAACATAAAGGAGATGATCTGCACTTATTTTTTCTTTTATTATATCTTCCATATTAGTTATAAAAAATGAACGAAGGTAAAAAGTAAAAGGGGTTTTTATATTTATTTATTTAGTTTATTGTGAAGATTTAAAAAGTTCTTTTATTTTTATAAGAAATGAAACATAAACCAAAAATAACATTAATTCTTTTAGCAATGTTTTTAATGACGCAATTTATAGGGCTTTATGTTGTGAATTTTTATTCTGGTGATGAAAAAGAAATACCTTACGGGATGAATCCTCCTCCAGTTGAGGAAGAATCAGATTATTCCACTTTTTTTGTGTCTATAATTATTGCATTTATATTTGCTATTCTAATTTTATTTTTTCTAACCAAATTTGATTTATCCATGATAATAAGAATATGGTTTTTCATAGTTATACTTTTAGCTCTTGGAATTTCCTTTAATTCTTTTATTTCAAGCATAAAATATGCTTCTATAATTTCTATTTTAATAGCCCTTCCTTTTGTTTATCTAAAAATGTTCAAGGGTAATTTTGTTGTTCATAATTTAACTGAATTTTTTATCTATCCTGGGATTGCAGCAGTTTTTGTTCCAATTTTAAATATTCCCACAATAATTATTTTGTTAGTTTTAATTTCTATATATGATATGTGGGCTGTTTGGAAATCTGGAATAATGCAAAAAATGGCAAAATATCAAATGGATAATTTAAAAGTTTTTTCAGGATTTTTTATGCCTTATTTATCTAAAAAACAAAAGCAAAAAATTAAGAAGATTAAACAAACAAAGAAAAAAGGCAAAAAAATAAAGGTTAATGTGGCTCTTTTAGGGGGGGGAGATATAATTTTCCCAATAATTACTGCAGGAGTATTTTTAGTGAAATGGGGTTTTATCCATTCATTATTTGTTATAGGTGGAGCTACAATTGGTTTAGCAGCTCTTTTTATTTTTTCAGAAAAAAAGAAATTTTATCCTGCAATGCCTTTTATAACCACAGGGATTTTTATGGGAGTAATATTGAGTTGGTTGCTTTTCTGATTTTTTGGTTGTTTTAATTATTCTTTTTTAAAAAATATTTTTAAAATCTATAAAATTTAATAATTCTCTTTTTGCGAAAAGTTATTAGTATTGTTCCTACTATGTGAAGGTAACAAATAGAAAGACTTATAAATAGATTATTCATTATTTTTTTATGTTAGTTAAACAAGAACTTATAGCTAAAATTAAAGATTATTTTAGTCTAAATATATATGAAACTAAAGTTTGGTTAGCTTTGCTGGGAAAAGGAGTCGCATCAGCAGGAGAGACTTCAACTCTTTCAGGAGTTCCAAGAAGCAGAACATATGATGTTTTAGAAAGTCTTGAGAAAAAAGGCTTTGCAATTATTAAATTAGGAAAACCGGTGAAGTATATTGGTGTAAGACCTAGAATGATTTTAGAAAAAATAAAAAATAACATAAAAAAAGAATCACAGGAAAGAATTGAGAGTCTTTTAAATGTTAAAAATACAATTGAGTTTGCAAAATTAGAAGAACTTTATGATAAAGGAATAAATCCTGTTAAAATGGAAAATTTATCCCTTTCTTTAAAAGGCAAATTACCTATCTCAAGTCAATTAAAAGAATTATTTGGAAATGTAAAAAGAGAAATTGTGATTTGTTCTGATGCTGAAGAAATAAATGCAAAATTTAATCTTTTTTACAGAACTTTTGAGAGTTTTAAAAAATCTAATATAAAAATTAAAATAGCTCTTTATGGAGATAAAAATTTAATAAAGGAGTTAAGTGAAAAATTTAGATTAAAGATTAATAGAGTAGATATTGCATCAAAATTTTTTATAGTTGATAGAGAGCAAACTTTATTTTATTTATCAAAGAAAGATGAAGAAGAAGATATTGCTATTTGGTTAAATTCTATGTTTTTTTCTAATGCTTTTGCAGGATTATTTGAAAGAAGTTTAAAAAATAATTAAATATCTAATATTTGAATTTTATGTATTCCCATTTCTTTTATCTGTTTTTTATTTTTTCTTTTCCAATTTTTTATAAAATTTTCAATATTAAAATTTATTTTTTCTTTTGCATAAATTTTATCCATTTTTTTAAAGGTTTTCTTATGAACTTTTTCAAATTTTTTCAAATTTTGTTTATCTTTTAAAAAAGGACCTTCAAAAAGAATTTCTTTTTTGGGTTTAATTATAAAAAAATTTTTAGCAGATTTCCTTTGTTCATAAAAAAATCCTGAATTTTTTATAAAAAAGAATTTTGATATTTCTGAATAAAGATATTTATGAAATTTTAGCAATTTGCTACCGGCAATATTTCCTCCCTGTTTAAAAGTAAAATCTTTTAATAAAATAAAATCTAATTTTCCTTTTTTTGCTTTCTTTTTTATTTTTTCAAAATCAATTTTGGATTTTTCAAAAGAAATTATAGACGGATTTATTAAAAAATCATTACATTTTTTTTGAAATTTATCAAATGTTTCTTTTGATAATGCTGCAAGAGCGTTTCTTTGTTTATTTGTTGGATCAATTAAAATTAAAGGAGATTTCAATTTAGAAGAATTTAAGTTTATGAGAATATCTTTTTTTGTTTTATGAAGTTTGCCAGGGTCTATAATTTTTTTTGAGTTTATTTTTGAAATATTTTTTATAAATTTTAAAAAACTTCCGTAATAATAAATAAGTAATTCAAGAGAATATCCTGAAAAACCATTTATATATGATTCAGCACCATAACAATTATTTGCATAGCAAAAAGCTTTTGTTATCATTATTTCATCAAGGATTTTTGGATTTTTTATTTTTTTATTTATGAAATTTACGTGAAAATAAGATAAGTCAGTTATGTTCTCTGCTTCTTCAAGTTTTTTTATTTCTAAAACTGGCACAATTTCAAAAAAAAGATTATTTTTCATCTTTATTCTAAAATAATCTCTTGAACCATGAATTTTTTCCAAATTTTCAAAATTTTTCATTAAATTATAAGTTAATTTAGAAATATCCTCTTTTTTGTGCTGTGAGTTAAACCTTAGAAAAATATCAATATCATATTTATCTTTTTTTATAAGTGTTTTTTTAGCAAAACTCCCACCAATAAAAATACTTGCATTAACTTTTTCTTTTTCTTTTTCTCTATTTAAATTTTCTAGGAAATTCTTGAGAAGATTTTTTATTTCATCAAGTTCTTTTTTAGAAGGTTTTATTTTTTCTAGAACTTCCTTAAAAATAAGTTTTTTTTGATTATTCATAATAACAAATGTTTTCTTTATTTATTAATTTAACTAGAATATTAATTAGATACATCTCCTTTAGATTTTTTCCTTTTATCAAGTTCTTTAATGCTTTTATCAAGGGTGGTTGTTAAATCTATAACATATTTTCCTTCAGATATCCTATAAATTAAAGGCCTGTCTTTTTTGAATAAATTGACTAAATCAATTTCAAATTTTCCCGGTCCTACTGCCCTAATAGCTTCTATATCCAATATGACCGGGCTTTCTTCATTAATTATCCCGGCTATTTTTCGAATATCCTTTTCCATTATTTTTTTTTCTTTTTCAGGAATTTCTATAGGGTTTTCTTTAATTTTTTCAATTTGTTCATCCTTAATATAAAAGAAAAAATGGCCTCCACAATTACTACAACCTTCTAATAATTCTTTACTCCCTAAGGGGATAATTCTAGAACAATGAACACATTGGTGTGGCATTTTTAATTTAGCAAATTTTTATTTATTGATGACAATTAAGGATGTCATTGGCATTTTTAATTTAGTAAATTTTTTTAATAATAAACTATTATTAATTTAAAAGATGAAAAACTTAGAACTTAATAAATTTAACTATAATTAATCAGATATTAAAATTTTATTTATTAAGAAGGAGTTCAATTTTTTTAGGATTTCTTTTAATCTCTTTTACAATTGTTGCAGGACCAATTATAGTTATCGCACCTAATTCACCTTTTGATAATATTTTAACAAGACTGTTTTTTATCTTATTCCATATACCTTTATTTTCATTTTCCGAAATTACTGCAAGTTCAATTCCCTTAAAATTTTTTACATGTCCAATTATAGCCATAGTATCTCCTATAAGTCTGCTTTCTTCTTCTACTTTAAGTTTTCCTTGAATAATTAAAATATTATTTGAAAGAACAACATTCAAAATTTTTTTAATTCTTTTTGTACTATCTAAATTCCGAATTTCTGAATAAGGCATAAATTGAATTGATAAACCATTTATCCTGCCGAATTTTTTTAACCTCTTTTCTTTTGGCATCTTAAATTTTTTTTGAAAGTTTAAATATTGATTCATAAAATTCCTCAATATTTTTACCATATTTAGCACTTATACCAACCACTTCATAATCTGGAAAAGCCGATTCTATCTTTTTAATGTTTGCTTTTTTTAAATCAATTTTATTTGCTACAATTAAAACAGGAATTTTTCTTGCAACAAGATTTCCTAGTAGAGTTATATTAACTTGGTTATATGGATTTTCTGAAGCATCAATGACAATTACAACAATTTCCATATCATCTAGCCATTTTATGCTTTCAATAACTCCTTCAGTAGCTTCTCTTGCTCTTTTTTTAGCATCTTTTTTATTTACCCTATATTTTAAAAAATCTTCATAATCAATTTTTGTCGCAATACCAGGAGTATCTGCCATCTTAAAAGTCATTGTTTTTCCTTTATAATCTATTTCTACTTTTTCCTTAAATTGAATCTTTCTTGTTTCATGTGGAATCTTGCTTATACTACCCATTTCTTCTCCAGTAAAATCCTTGCAGATTCTATTTGCTAAACTTGTTTTTCCTGCATTAGGTGGGCCGTAAAAACCAAGTTTTATATCTTTCCTATTCTTAAAAATACTTGAAAAGATTCTTTTGAAAAAGTTTTTTAAAACTTTTATTACCATTGAATAATTTGTTAAAGGGGTTTATTAATTTTTACATACTAAAAAATAATTATTTAAAACTTCTATTATTAAGATTATTTTGAACATTTGCAGGAGGAATTTGATTCTTAGGAAAATTTTTGGCCATTTGTTTTTTCTCTGCTTTTTTTATTTTGAATTTATCTAAAATTTTACCAATTGGGATTTCAAACATTCCAGTTCTTTTTCCTTCAAATTTTCTAAGAGAATAAGTTATTTGTTCAGGATTCCATCCAGCTTTTTTAAGATTAGAAGAAATTTTATTCATTTTTTCTCCATGAGACTTATTATTCTTAATATAAACTAGTAAATTGTAAAGATTATTCCTATCTTTAAATAAATATTTTTCATATTTTGCTTTATACCATTCTTGAAGAATTATATAAATAATAAGGGCAATTACTATTAAAGTAATTGTAATAATCCAAAAATAAAACCAATTTATGCCTTCTTCTTTATTTTCAGTATAATCTTCAATTATTTGGAGTTGATTAATTCCTGGAGATATAAAAATAGGGAGATTTAAAAAATTAATTTCCTCTTTTGTGGATAAACTTATGTTATTTTCTGTTTTACTTAATTCAATATAAAAATAATCTCCTAATTCTTTCTGTCCATAATTTTCTTTAAAACTTAAATTCTCTATCTTTTTTATAACTAAATAAGGATTAGATGTTACTGGCTGTTTTTCAGAAATTTTGATATTAAAAATTCTTATTAATTCATCTAAATGAGAATAATAATTCACCTTATAAGTTTTGCAATCTAATTTCATATTAATATTTTGTTGTATCCAGGATAAAATAGCATTTTTATACTCTTGTTCTTTTCCCGAATCATAGTCTGCGAGACTTATTTGAGAAAGGATATCTAAATTAATCTCTTCTTCCAGAGGATAAAAAGTAATAGAAGAAGATTTTTCACTTAAATAAATTGATTTTGGAACTTCAAGTTTTAATAAATTTTCTGCGATTAAATTATATTCCTGTTCTGTATTAGCTCTTTCATATTCCCTTTGAAATTGAATTAATTCATTTTCTATTTCGTTTAAATTAATTGCATTTTTGATTTGAATTTTATCATATTGGGCAAATTTACTTATTTGAATTTTTAAATTATCTAAGGATTTTTGGTTTTCATTTAAGAATTGATTTATTAAACTTTCAGAGGATTCAACAGTTATTAAAAAAGTTCTAGAGAAGTTTAAATTTTCAATAGTTTCTATTTCTAATTTAAGTTCATAAATTCCTGTAGAATTATAAGAATGCTCAACTTCATTTGAAGTAGTGGAACTAGCAGTATTATCTCCAAAATCCCATCTATATTCTGTTATGTTATAATCTTCATTAATAATTACCTCAAAAGAGGTGTTAAAAAATGAAATTGTTTTTGTTGGGGTGATACTTATATTTATAGAATTTTCCTCTGGATTTAAATTTTCTTCTTCAGATTCATTTTCTGGTTCAATAATTAAAGGGCCTTCACATGCTAAATAAATATCCCAACTTCCATTTATATAGTCTCTATAAACAATTTTATTATCATAAATTGAAAAATAATTTGCAAAAATTCTATCTTTTGTTATCTGTGTTGTAATGTTTGTAGATAAATCATACATATAAAGACAATGAGGATTCATGCTTTGAGTTAAGTTGTAAAGAATATAAACAATTTTATTTTCATAAATCAAAAAATTATTTTGAGTATATTCAATTGAATTTATTAGTGTTTCAGTATTTGTAGATAAATCATACATATAAAAATCAACATCATCAATTCTTCTTCCATCTTGCCAGATAATTTTATCCCCATAAATTGCAGGGTAAAATTGCTGAGCTTCATTAAAGGTTATTTGTGTTTCAGTATTTGTAGATAAATCATACATATAAATATCATAATTTCCATTTCTATTATCTTGCCAGATAATTTTATCCCCATAAATTGCAGGATATTTCTGAATTTCAGTATTAGAGGTTATTTGTTTCTCAGTATTTGTAGATAAATCATACATATAAATATCAAAATTTGCATTTCTATAATCTCTCCAAACAATGATATCCTCATAAATTACAGCCTGTTCCTGGGCATTTGGTTCTGAGGTTATTTGTTTCTCAGTATTTGTAGATAAATCATACATATAAATATCTGGATTATAATGAGTTTTAGAATCTCCATTTCTATAATCTTGCCAGATAATTTTATCCCCATAAATTGCAGGCTTTTTTTGAAGTCCAGTATCAGAAGTTATTTGTGTCTCAGTATCTGTAGATAAATCATACATATAAATATCAATATTTCCATATCTATTATCTTGCCAGACAATTTTATCTCCATAAATTGCAGGCAAGTCTGGAGAAGAATTATTAGGGGTTATTTTATAATAAGTTAAATTTCCTTTTTTTTGATATTCTTGAAGTTCAGAAGAAACAGGGGAAATTAAAAATATAGATAAAAATAATATTAAACTTAGATAAAAAATCTTTTTCCCCATAAATCATTAAGAAAAAAGAGCTTAAAAACATTTTGAAATAAAGCTCTGGCAAAACCCTTAAGAAAATATTTATTTCATAAAAAATTAATTATTTTGTAGAATAAATGTAATTAATAAAGAATTAATTATTAATAAAAATTCCAAAGAGAAAATTAAATTGAAGTTATTTTCTTAGATGTAAAAAGAAAAAAAATTATTAAAATAAAAGGAATTTCCCCAAGCTGGAAATAATTAACTTAGAAAAATAATAAATTTTGATTTTTTACTTTGATTTTTTTAATTTATGTTTTTTTTGAATTTTCTTCTTTGTAAATAATTTCTTATTTTTTAATAGAAAATAGATTATTATTAAAATTACTAAAGTAATTAACAATTGATTTATTCCAAAAAAAGGAAGTTGTATTGTTGCCGGACATATTGTGGTAACATTTTCATCCTTGCATCCTCCTGATTCATTTAACGGGTCATAATACCATAAATTATCTGTCCATTTTAAATAGTTAGTTCCCCCTGGATTTAAAAATTGCCCAGTATTAGTAAAATCCCAAATCCAATTAGCATTTATTTCATAATTAAGATATCCATCTCCACAATCATCTCCAAGAGGATTTTCCATACGTGCACAAGAACCACTAAGAATATTGCTTCCGGTACCTGAAGGGCAATTTTTGTGGGGAGTAGTATATGATATGCAAGTTCCTAAATTCCAAAGACAAGAGCAATTTGTCCAGACATCACAGCCCACTGTATCTTGGGAAACTACTCCGCAACTTAAACTGGGATTTCCTGCTTCAGCACTTGAAATTGCAACCAGATAAGGATCATCATTACAATTTGTTGAATCCGTATAATCACTACATTGAGTAACTACTGAAGTTGTTCTCACTGTAACTTCTAAAGGAGAAGCTTTATTATTTATAGAAAAAGAAGCTGGACTATTAGTTGCATAAAAATAAAAATCATAAGGTTCAATTTCCTGAGCATCATCTAAATTTGCCTGAGTAATTGTCCAGGTTTGTGATACAGAACCATCACTTTCAACTGTTCCATAACTTGTTAAAATATGTTCATCGGGATTTATAAGGAAATCATATTCATAAATGTTGAAGGTTATAATTGTCCCCCCAGCTAAACCAGTATCTTTCAAAATCATTTTTACAAAATCTACCCCTGGGATAATTTCTATACTACTTATAAAGTTTTCACTATTATCTGCCCAGTAAGCAATAGGGCTAGAACCTCCCCCTATTGGTTGTTTACAGCAAATTTTAGTGTTATAAGAGGGAAAATTTCCTGTATGCGCATTAACATCTAAAGATAAAGAAATCATTTCAATATCATATTCAGAATTACAACCCCCAGAAAGACTTATGCATTCAAGATCTTCATAGCAAATATCACTTCCAGAATATATTGGAGAACTTGAATCAGGTATTTCTGCATGAGCATTAGTGTCTGAAGATAAACCAACTATTTTATTTAATCCTGTGCAAGAAATATCTCCTGTTCCAAAATAACAACAAAGAACAGCATTATAATTTCCCTGATTCACAAGTTCTGAATGTGCATTTGTATTTGAACTAAGTCCCATTACAATATTCCCCGAATTATCAACACAATCATTCCTACTCTCTACAACACAAATTCCCCCAGAACTTCCCACACCGGTTATAAAATTAATCATAAATAAATTCAATACAAAAATAAATATAATTAATCCCCTTATTTTCATTTTAATTAAAATAACTGTTTTATGTTTATAAATATTCTTATTTTAATCTTTGATGAGGGGCAATTAATAGAATATTTATTTCGTAAAAAAAAGTTTTTAATAAAAATTCAAAAGGGAAAAATTAAATTCATTTTTTAAATTTTAGGTTATAAAAAGCAAGTTTTTAGTAAAAAAATTACTAAAATAATGAGAACTTATGCATTATTTTAAAACAGCAAGAGGTTTTAATCTTGCAACTTTTTTGCTTATCCCTAATTCATGAACAACTTTCACAACCTCTTCGACATCCTTATAAACTTCTGGTGCTTCTTCAGATAAACAATCTTTATCTCTTGCTCTAACTTGAATTCCTTTTTTTAAAAGTTTAGTTTTAACTGATTCATATGAAAAGGATTTTTTTGCCTGGTGTCTGCTTTGCAATCTTCCAGCACCATGAACTGTGCTTCCAAATGTAAGTTCTTCTGCTTTTTTAGTTCCAACTAAAACATATGAAGAGGTTCCCATACTTCCAGGAATTATAACTGGTTGTCCAACCTTTCTATATTTTAATGGAATTTCTTTTCTCCCAGGTCCAAAACTTCTTGTAGCACCTTTCCTGTGAATTAAAACTTTTTTATTTTTCCCTTTAATTTTATGTTTTTCAAATTTTGCAATATTATGGCAAACTTCATATACAACGTCTATTTTTATTTCTGGAAAAATTTTAGAAAGCTCTTCTCTTAACCAATAAGTTATTAATTGTTTATTTGCAAAAGAAAAATTAGTTGCACAGGCCATTGCAGAAAGACAATCTTGTCCAAGAGAACTTTTAATGGGAGCATAAACAAGTCCTGAATCAGGTAAATCTCCCTTAAATTTTTTTTTCATTTTTTCAATGTAATCTGAAACTAATTGATGTCCTAAACCTCTTGAACCACAATGAATCATGATAGTTACCTGATTTTTTTTTAAACCAAAAGATTCTGCTGTTTTTTTGTCAAAAATTTTCTCCACAAAGCCTATTTCTAAAAAATGATTTCCTGAACCCAATGTTCCAAGTTGTTTTATGCCCCTATTAATTGCAAGTTCTGAAATTTTAGAAACATCTGCATTATTTAAACATCCTTCCTCTTCTGTGTTTAGATAATCTTCCTTTTTGCCGAAACCTTTATCAACAAGATATTTTGCACCTTTTTTTAATAATTCTTCAAAGTTATCTCTTGAAATTTTAAAATTACTTTTTCTTCCTAATCCAGAAGGTATTTTTCTATAAATAGCTTCTATCACTTTATCAGAGTTTTTTAAAATATCTTCTTTTTTGAGATTTGTTTTAAGTAGCCTTACACTACAATTTACATCATAACCAACTCCAGAAGGGGTGATTATTCCTTTTTCAGAATCAAAAGCTGCAACACTTCCTATTGGAAAACCATAACCAACATGTATATCAGCCAAACCAATTGAATGCTCTAAAATTCCAGGTAGTTGAGCTACATGTGCAATTTGTTTTAATGCATCATCTTCTACTTTCATTTTTTCCGAGATAAAAAGTCTACTTGGCACTATCATCTTTCCAGATTTTGGAATTTCATAAATATTCTTTGAAATTTTTTTGAGATTCACTTAACCCAACAAAATAATTTTAATTGTTTTGGAGAGTAAATAGTATTAGTTGTAAATACCCTAATCGATTGGGCATAAATATTTTTCCCATTAAATTTACTAAAAAGACAGTCCCCATTAACAGAACAAATCTTTGATTCACAGATTAAATAGTTCGGAGTTCTATCTTTAATTTTATCTTCCAAATTTCCAAAACCTTTTGATTGAAAATCTTCCCAGTTAATAGGCAAACTACCTGAATAACCAACAATACTTTGCCTTAAATTAGTATTTTGTTCAACCTCTCTTAAAATAGAAAGTTGGGTGTCATAAATTTTAGAAGAAATATCTTCCTTAAGAAAATCACTTTTGTTTAAAGCTAATAAAATTACTCCTATAACAATTAGAATTGCTATAAAAGCTTCAATAATTTTTAACCAACCTTTTTTATTGTTCATAAATATCTTCCTAAAAGGTAGTTTATAATTTTTGCTACCAAATTTTAATCATTAAAAAGCCAAATTCAATTTCAGCATTTTCAGTTATATATTCTATTGGGTATTCTTCAGCATAAATATCTCCTTGAACTCTTTTTTGAGTTGTATTTAAGATTGTTTTATTTTCATATTCAAATATAAATCCGAAATTATTTGATTCTGGAAAATTAAAATTATTTTTTATTTTTTCATAATTAGTTTCATATTCATTAATTAAAGATTTTATTTTTGTTTCTAAAAGTTTATTTCTAATTATATTAGAATCTATGCTGTAATTTGCATCTTTAATCAGGGTATTACAGGGAGTTACACTATTTTGCACTAATTTGGGAAAATCTTTTGAATAATAAATTTTTAAAAATTCTTCATTAACTCCTCGTTGAATAAATAAGTTTTTTTTATCTGAAGAAACAGAAGAACCTAATATTTTTCCAGTTATATTTTTCGCTAATAAAGTTATATTGTTATCTGTAAAGTTTATGAAATCTTTTAGCTCTATACAATTTCCAGAAATAGAATTATCAAGAGAAACAGTCATAACTTTTATTTTTGTAGAGAGATTCTCATTTAGTTCTATCTTTAAATAATCTAATAAAGATTGTTTATTTTTATCTGTCTTTATAGCAGGTTGAATTATTGCATAGATATAAAAAATAAAAATTACAAAAATTACAAATGACAAAACTTTTCCAATGTGTGTTCCTTTTTTATTTGATAACATTTTTTTAACTAAAGAATATATTTGCACCTGTGGATATTAAAAACGAAATCAAAATTATTGTAAAGGAGTGTTTTATTCCTGCTCTAATATTTCCTTCAGCAAGTTTACCTATAACAAGTCCTGTAAAAAATCCTTGAATAAGAAATAAGTAAAGAAATGAATTTGTTATCATTTTACTGTCATTATTCCCTATGTCTTCCCCATTTTCTGAAGAAGAAGATAATGATGCGGCGCCTGCAGTTAAGGAGAGAGTTCCAATTCCTCCTAACATAGGCATAATCTTGAATTGCATTATAAGAACTATAATAGCAAAAATAAAAAAGATAATATATCCCTGGCTAACAAGAGCAGAAATAGATGATTTTCTTTCTTTTTTAATTTTATCTGATATTTTAACAGCATCTGCTACTGATTCAAGAATAACTCCTATATTCCCTCCAGCTTTCTCTGCCTGAGATATTAAAGTAATTGCCCTTGAAATTGTTTTATTATTAAGATCTTTTGCAAAAATTTTTAAAGCAAAGCTTAAGGGAATACCCAAAGAAATTTGATTTGCTAATTTATTTATATGGATGCTAAGAACGCCAAAAGATTTATCCTTTGAATTTATTATACTTTTGCTTACAGGGGTTCCTGTTTTAACACTTTCTACCAAACTACGTGAAAATTCTAAAAACATTTCTTCTTTTTCTGTTTCAAGTTTATTTTTTTGTATTAATGAGAAAATAAAAGGGGCAAGTCCAATAATAATTCCTCCTCCAATTAATAAAAAGAAAAATTTAGTTTTAATTAAAAAAAGAGAAGAAATTATAAGTAATAAACCTGCTATTATTCCTCCTAATTGGATTTTTTTTATTTTCATTTTATTGGTTTGATTGTTTTAATTGCAAAAAGATTAAAAATGCTATGTTGATTAATGAAACAGATAAAATAATAATAAGTGTTATTGTAGAGATGCTGAAGCTAAGCCCAAGTCCACTCATTTTCATCATCATTAATAAAAGCATTAAAATCATTGGGGCAGCTATGACTGCACTAATATAAATATCCATGAAAGTTTCCGCTGCTTTTGTTCTTTTTTCTTTTTCAAGTCGGTATTCAAATAATAAACTTTTTGCTCTTTCGTCAAAAAAATGAAGAAGATCTCCTCCTGAAGTAATAGTTGTTGCAAGACTTGTTAAAAGTTCTGCAAATTTTTTACTTGAAGTATTGTGGGCTGTTTTTCTTAATGCACTCACTAAACTATAACCATAAAGATTAATCTCATTTATTATTTTAATAAATTCTTTTTCAAGAGCAGGATATTCTTTAGTTGAAGCTATTATTTCAAAAATTTTATTTGGCTCAACCATAGAACCTCCAATAGCTGACATATGGATTGCTGCAAAAGGTAATTCTTGATTAATTTTTTGTTCAAGTGATTTTTTTTCTGCAGAAGGATAAAAATATATTGCTAAAAAAGTTGTTAAAGGGAGTGCAAAAATTATCCAGAAAATTTTTAGGAATCTGGTTAAAAAATTTTCTTTAACACTTGATATAAAGGGATACAATAAACTGATATTAAAAAAAAACAAAATTAATGCTAAAAAAATAGCAACAAAAAAAGAAAGCATTGTTGTTAGCATGATTATTGAAACATAGCTTGTAGGAGTAAATCTCAAATTAGATTTAGTTAAATCTCTTTCAATGGTATATAATGTTTTTTTATTAAAAAGGGAAACAGAGAAATCTGAAAAAATTTTATTAGCTAATTTTATATAGGGATTTGGTTTTTTTTGTTTTATTTTTTCCTTTTCTTTTCCCTTTTTTAATAATCTTTTTAATGAAGTTCTTTCTAATTGATCAAGGGCTATTTTTTCTTCATCAGGAATTTTTTTAAGAATTCCTAGTGCTTTTTCTGAATTTAATGGTTGGATAATTAATATATCTTGTAAAATAGCAATTATTTCTTTGCTTATTTTTAACAAAGAATTTTTTAGATATTTTGCTTGTGAATTAAGGGTTAATCTTTTTTTATAATCTCTATTTATACTTAATGTTTCAGTAACAATACTTAATTTGTCGACTATATTTTTTTGTTCAATAAATTTCTTTCCTATTAAATTAAATTCATATGATTTATTTTCTTTCATTCTAATGTTTTTAATATTTTTTTTTCTGATTCTATCATTATTTTTTTTGTTTGCTCAAATTTTTCAATATTATCAGAATTATAACTTTCTTCTAAATCTTTTCCAAGTTTTACCAAATGTTCTAAAAGTTCATCTAGAAACTTACCACTTTCTTTTTCCATATTTTAATTAATAAAAGTTGCTTTATTAAATATTCTTATTTATTACACCGAATCTTTTTAGAACTTCTTCAGGCCTTTTATAATATTCATGAATTATCTTTTGAACTTCTTCAAATTTAAATATTTTTTTGTTATAAATATTATAGATTAGTTTAACTCTATTTTTAAATTCTAAATCCAATTCATTTAATGAAACTCCATATCTTTGAGATATCTTTTCAAAAATTTTACTATTTTTTTTAAAGTAAAAATTATCATCTGAGGAGTTCCAGATATAAGGAGTGTTTGTTACCGCTTCCCCCTCATTTGTAACATTTATAATTTCTGTTACCTCTCTCAATTTTCTTGTTTCTTGTTTATCTACAAGTGCATGAGTCATTATACAAATACAATCAAGAACATTCAATAAAGTTGGAGATAATTCTATTGGAGGAGTTTCAAGCCTTTTTATTACAGTTTCTACTGAATCAGCATGCAATGTGCTTACAGAAGGATGTCCCGAAGCCATCCCTTGGAATAATACATAAGCTTCTTTTCCTCGGACTTCTCCAACAATTACATAATCTGGATTTTGCCTAAAAGAACTTCTTAATAATGTGAATAAATCTATCTCTCCAACTTTTTCAGTTCCAGTTGAAACCCTAGCAACACTTGGAAGCCAATTTTCTCTTGAAAGGTTTATCTCCCGAGTATCTTCAATACTAACAATTCTTGCTTCAGATGGAATAAAAAAAGCAAGGGCATTCAAAAGAGTTGTTTTACCAGAAGATGTTCCTCCTGCAATTAAAATACTCATTTTATATTGGACAAGTAACCATAGATATGCTAACATTTCTGGGCTAAGAGTTTGAAACGAAAGAAGTTTAATAGGAGTCCAAGGAACTTTTGTGAATTTTCTTATTGTAAACGTTGGACCTCTACTGGTAATATCTTTAGTGTAAGTAGCATTTACCCTGCTTCCATCAGGAAGACTTCCATCTAAGATGGGATTAGCATAAGAAACATATTTTCCACTTTTTTGAGCAAGTTTTTCAACAAAATTTGCAAGATCCTCCTCTTTTTTAAAAATAACATTTGTCATCATATTTCTATAAGTTCTATGGACAATATATATCGGAGTGTTTATTCCATTACATTCTATATCTTCTACATAAAAATCTCGCAATAGGGGTTCCACTTTATTGAACCCCATAAAATCTCTACATAGATAATAATATATTTTTTCATAACTTTCATAAGATACATTATATCCCAGTTCTATTGCTAAGAATTTAAATCTGCTATCAATATAATCGAGAATTTTTTTATCTTCTTGTTCAATTATAGAATCAAAATTAATTATATTCCTCATAGCATATATAATTTTTTTCCTAATATCTTCTTCTGATTTAGTTAATTCAGGTTCTTCTATTTCATAAATTAATTCATATTTTTTTGAATCCCAATAAATGTGAACAAAAGCAAAAGGAGAGATTAGGCAGTATCTCATATTAACATTAGTTTTGTCTTTTATTTTTTTAAAAACAGGTATTTTTGGAGAAAAGTTTATTTCCACTAATGGATAATCTTTAATTTTTATTATCTCCTCTTCTTTTTTTGGTTTATTAGATGTCATTTTAACTTGAAATCAATTAATGGAATTGTCCCCCCCTTATTTGCTATAAATAATTTATAAGGAGTTGAAGCTGCTGTTATTGTTTTAATCTTTTTAATCCCTTCAAAGGTTATATTATAATCACTATAGTTCATAGTTAGAATCACTTTATTAATCTTTCCTAATTTTTCTGTTTTTGAAACAATTCTTCCAACAGTGACGTCTTTTCCTGGTTCTGTATAAGTATATCTACTTTCCAATCTAAATATTAATGCATTATTTATTCCATCAATTTTCAAAATTCCTTTTTTTAAAGTTAAATCAATTTTCCTTATGTTTCCAGAACCACCTTGAATAATAGATAAAATAGAATCATCAATTGTTTCCATAACATCCATTGTTTGTTCTATTATTGCTTTATCAGACATTTCTTCTAATTTAGGTTTTGCAAAAGCTAAAACAAGTCCCATTAAAACAAGAAAAATTAAAGTATAGATTACTGTTTCAACCCAAATCTGACATTTTTTTCCCATTTTAAATAAAGAATCTGCAGTAATCAATTTCTCTTATTGCATTTGAAATTGGACATTCATTTTTAGATATAACTTGAGCTAAACTAATAGAATCAGTTTTTGTCGTCAATCCCGAACCTGAAACATTAAAAATATAAGTTCCCCCAGAATTTTTTTCTGGCATTTTTACTCCAGGAGTTTTTGAAGGAAAATTAAGTAAATTAGGAATATTTGTTGGTGATTTTGTTAATTTAATTTTTTTTGTAGCTTCATTTATTGTTTCTATATAGATAATTACTTCATCTAAATTTATATCTCCTCTATTTATTGAAAATCTGAGTTCATCTGAGCTAGAATTATAACAGGTATATTTTCTATTAAAAGTTAATTCTTCGAAATTACCTGCACAAGAACCTGCTTCGTTTAATTTTTCTTTTAAAATTTTATCAATAACCCCCCAGACTATTGAAACTAATATTAAAGTAAATGCAACTAATAGAACTGTTATAATAATAGTTGAGACACCTTTCTTTCCCATTTTTAAAATTGGATGCTAACACCTTGTTGATCTTTATCACAGACATAAGTCTTTTTTCCTGATTCAGAAACTCCAATTAAAACAGGGTTTAAAACTATTTCTTCAATATTTGTAATAACTATTCCAAGAGGAATTAAAACTGTTTCACCCTGATTAAGTCCTGTAGAAGGCCAGTAACTTGAATAATCTTCTTTTAAATCTTTTGTTTCATGACCCCCCGTCTGATAAATTTTTAATTTTATACTAAAGATTGGGACATTTCCATAATTAGAAATATCTAAATTTCCAGAATGGAATTCTGCATTAAAATCAATATCCTCACAAACAAGTTCAATATTAGTTCCTTCAAATTTAGTTATTGCTTCTTGAGACATATTCATAAACCATAAAAAAAGAATTATTGCAATTACAATAACTATTGCAATTAATAAAACAGTTGCTATTATCGGGGAAATTCCTCTTTTTTTCATTTATCAATTAAGTATTCTTAGCTTTTTAAACTTTATTTTTAATTTGTTAATTTATATTCTTTCAATAATTCTTACATCTGAACAACTAATAAATCTTTTTTTATTTTTAATTTCATGGAATCTTGTGGGGATTATTTCTATTAAATAAATATTACTTATATCAGAAATATCAAATAAACTTGTTTTTGTCAAACCTGTTGTAAAGGAATTATCTTTTGATCCAAAACTAATTGAATTTTTTAAAAAAATTCCCCCCTCTATCAATTTTGGAGATAAATCAATTATAGCTATCTTTTGTAAAGATTCATTTGAGATATGAATAGAATAACCATCTATATCAAATCTTCCATTGTTTTTTATTGTTATATTTAAGGTAGTAAGATTATAACTATAATCTTCTATAAAAACAGAAACTCCATCAGGACATTGTATTGAATCTTGAGGAACATATGTTTTAGCCCAATTATAAAAAATAATACTCATTATAATAGCAAAACTAATTAATAATACATATCCAATAATAACACTTACACCTTTTTTTGATTTTTCCATTTTATTTTTCTTCATTAGTCACAATATAACATTGTTCATCTATTTCTTGGGCGATTATAAAATAAAGATATTCTCCTAGTCCTAATTTAAAATAATAATTGATTTCATTTATATTTAAAATTATGTTTTTTGCTCCATTAAGAGGATATTTTGAAGCAGTGTAATTTCCATTTTCTATTGGAACTGGAATTGGATTTCCTGGTTGAGAAGGAATTGTCAAAGTTATTATTTTTTTAATTTCTGACCTTGAATCACCTGGATTTACATAACCTGCAATCGTTAAATTATCCTCATCTCCAAAAACAAAATAAAGATCTTGTGCATTTTTTTTATATTTAGTATAAATTATTGTAAAGTTTGTTAATAAATTTTCCATACCAACATTATTTAATTTGTTATAAATCCCATAATCTAAAACCCCTTCACTTTCTATTTTTAATTCTTCACCAATATCATATAATTCTCTAAAACTTAATCTTTTTGAATAATTAACTACACTTATCATTGCTACGATAAAGACAGCTATTATTAATGCAGTAATAAGATAAAATTGCCCTCTTTTACTTAACATAAAATAAAAAAGAATAAACAGGTTTATTAAATTAGTGTTTTATAATTATCAGGAATTCTGCAGTTATAACTTTTGTTTAACAAAATTATATTTGCGATGTTAGTAAAAGAGATTAAATAAATAATTATTTATTAATAAAGTTCTTATAAAGAAAAAAATGTTAATTTTAAAATTATTAAATAATTTTACAAAACAAAATGTTTTCAGAAAAAATTATGAGAACCTCTTTTTTAATAAGATAAAATATCTTTTAATGTAGACTCAGAGGTTTGCTCAAGAATCATTAAAAAGCTACCTTTATTTTTTCTCAGTTCTGTGACCTGTTAAGCACCTTATCAAATGTTTAGGGTTGCTCCGATCAAGGTCTGACCCAGTTTGCATCTGCAAGATCGAAACAGACAGAACGTCAAAGTTAAAATAAAGACTTTTTAAGTCAACTCTCACGCCCCCCCTTGCAGTTTGCCATAAAGTCCATTTGCAAATAGCGGAGGACTAACCCGCCAACTTAGTCTACATATTTAATCAGAATAATCAGTTTAAAAAAGTTTTCATCTCCTTAATAAAATAAACATTAGAATTATCACAAGAATAATTGCCCCAATTATTAAAAATAAAGGCAGCCATTTTAGAAGAGAATTAAATTCTATTTCTTCTTTAGTTTGAGATAATGAAAGAGCTTGAGTTTCACAACCTTTAATTTCTATTTTTTCAACTTCTTCTAGATTACATTTATTTAAATCAAGGCAAGTTCTTGTTTTAACTTCATTTTCGCAAATACTCCAAGAAGAGCATTTCCATTGAGAGGTACAATCATCAAAAGGTGCTTGGAAAAAACTTTTATGTTCTTTATTATTGTTACTTTCTTTTTTATTGTAAATTATGAATTCCGGAGTTGTTTTGCAAAGAGTTTTATCATCAATTGTATCTGTTGCACAGATTTTTAAATTATAATTATCATTTAGATAGTTTTCTGTATCTAATAAATAAATTCCTGTATTTTCTTGATTTAATACAATAAAATTCCAGATATTCCCATTATCTATACTATAACTTATGTCAATTAAAAGAGGGTGTTGGAGTGAATTTACAGCATCCCATAAAATATTAATCTTTTTTGAAAGAGTTTCTCCTCCTTGAGGATAGATAATTGTTAAATTAGTAATGCTTTCAACAATTAAAGGAACTAAATAAACTTCAATTGTTTTATCAGAATTAATATAATTAGAACCTGTCTGAGTTTCATAACCTGATTTTGAAATACTCCAATCATAATTTCCTGCTTCAAGACTTAAGAAAATAGCTTTCCCTTGAGAATCTGTAAATTCTATTTCTGAATTAAAATTAACTGATACAGATTCTAAAACACTTAAACTATTAACATCTCTTATAATAAAAGTAACATCATAATCTTCTTCAACAATTAAAGGAACTAAATAAACTTCAATTGTTTTATCAGAATTAATATAA